>JAUVNV010000268.1 GCA_030599515.1 Acidimicrobiia bacterium | reverse complement strand
TTCGAGATTGAGTGACCTGTCAGGATTGATTTCGAATCCTCGTATGGAGCTTCTGACTCGATCGATCTCGTGTGGCGACGTGGGGCCGATCTAGCTGCGACTGTTGCTGGTCTGGGTGTTGTGTGCAGGGAGTTAGCATACGACGATCCCGGGGTAGCGACGTGATCTTCGCAGCGGCGCCATGGACCGAGATCTGGCAAACCGTGACGATCCTTGTTGTGTCGGTCGTGGTGTGGTTGGTGATGCGGTTCCTCATCCACCGTTGGAGCAGCCGGACGCAGCGCAAGCTGGTGGAATCCGGCGACCTCCAGAGTCGCGCGAGAGCCCAGCGTCTCGAGACGATCGCCCGAACGTTCTCAACGGTCGTCATCGTCACCATCGTGGTCATCGCCATCGTGATGGGTCTGGCCGTCTGGGGGGTGCCGATCGCCCCCATCGTCGCCTCTCTGTCCGTCGTCGGCATCGGGATCGGGTTCGGGGCCCAGGACCTCGTGAAGGACGTGATCGCCGGCCTTTTCGTTCTTCTCGAGGACCAGTACTCCGTGGGCGACGTTGTCGAACTTGCCGGGGTCTCCGGAACAGTGGTCGAGGTTCGTCTCCGAACCACGGTCCTGAGAGGACTCGATGGGAGCGTTCATCACATACCGAACGGGGCGGTTCGCGTCGCGACGAACCTCACACATGAGTCCAGCAGCGTCGTTCTTGATCTTGCAGTGGCGTACGAGGAGTCTGTTGACAGGGTGATCGAGGTGATCACCGACGAGACGATCGTCCTTGCCGCTGATCCGGATTGGGGCCCGCGCCTCATCGACCAACCAACGGTTCTCGGCGTCGACGAACTTGCGGACTCAGGCGTGATCGTGCGAGTCGTGATGACCACGGATCCGGACCAGCGCTGGGCTGTGAAGCGCGAGTTCCTGAGGAGGATCAAGAACCGCTTCGACGACGAAGGCATCGAGATACCGTATCCGCACCTGACGATCGACTCTCGATCCGAGGAGACCTGACACTATTCGCCCTGCGGCGCGCAGCAAGCCTTCGGGTCGCGCACGACGAGCATCGCATCGATCGCAGGTGTGATCTCGGCGTGCGACATCAAGCCGAGGTGCTCCCCGTCTGCCTGGAACGGAGTCACAGGGTCGGCATCGATCGTCAACCTGTCGAAACAGCTGTATACCCGGGCACCGAGACGTTCCGTCAGCGGGCGCTTCAGAATCGCTCTGGCGAAGATCTCAGCGGACCGATGCACTTCGAGGTCGCCGGCGACGACGGCGGCGAGGCCATCGACCGGTTCTCTGGTGATGTGGAGTGGGACGGGGCCGAAGTACGTATACGGATGGTGAACCTGGGTTAGTGCAGCGACCCCATCCATACGCTCGCCGTCGATGTCGACCCGGAGATTCGCCGGGCGACCCCGCCATTTGCCGAGCAGCGTAGAGATCGCCGATTCTGCGTAATGGGCGCCGCCAAACCAGGTCTTCGATTGGGGGCGGCGTTCAGCCCGTTCGACGACGTCGGCATCGAATCCGACTCCGACCGCGAAGGTCGCGTACTCGACGGCCGTCACCCCGCCGATAGACGACTCGATCCGTGCGAGTCGGGTGGGAATCGATGGCAATTCCGCGATCGCCGTAGCAGCGCGCTTCGGGCGCTTGGGGAGACCGAAGATCCGTGACGTCACGTTCGTAGTGCCGGCAGGGATGATTCCGAGAGCGGCCGTCGTACCTACGATGCCGTTGGCCACGTGGTGAACGACGCCGTCGCCTCCCATGGCAACAACGACTTCGTAGCCCTCCTCGGCTGCCCGTGCCGCATGCTCTCTCGTCGAATCCGTCCCCTGTGGCCATTCGGCATCGACATCGAAGGTCGCGGAGAGGGTCGCGACTACATCGCGATAGAGCGCGCCGGTGAAGCCGGAGGCGGAGGGATTAGCAAGAAGCAACAGTCGGCGCATCGATCAGAAGGGTACGGGTCCCGCGAGGTGAACGCCTCCGGTGGGTGTCCGATCGAGAGGGTACGCTCGGGTTGTGAGGTTTCGGGATCGTCATGAAGCCGGAGAACGGCTTGCCGACGCACTGGAAGAGAGTGCCGTACTCGATCCGGCAGTCCGACCGCTCATTCTGGGGATTCCCAGGGGCGGCATCCCGATCGCGGCGATCATCTCCGACCGGCTCGGAGCCGACCTCGATGTTCTCGTGGCCCACAAACTCGGTGCGCCGGGCAACCCGGAATTCGCGATCGGAGCGGTGGCAGAAGACGGGACAACGATCCTGGACACGGATCTCGTCGAGCGACACGGGATCGGCGACGACTACGTCGAGCGAGAGACGCGTTACCAGCAAGCGGAGATCGAGCGTCGGGCCCGGTCGCTTCGGAGCGGACGTTCTCCGATACCGGTGACCGGTCGGGTCTGTATCGTGGTCGACGACGGTGTAGCGACAGGCGCGACCCTCGAAGTGTCGCTCCGCCTCGTTGTCAGCGCGGGTGCGGACATCGTCATCGCCGCGGTCCCCGTCGGCCCACCGGCAACGATCAGTCGCCTCGAGCGGATCGTCGATGCCGTGATCTGCCCGGTCCAGCCGGCTGCCTTCTTCGCAGTGGGCGCCTGGTACGAAGACTTCAGACAGGTGTCGGACGAGATGGTGATTGAACTCCTGGAGAGGAGTAGTCGGTAATCGGTTGTCGGTATCCCGTATCCCGTATTACATACGCCGAATTCGGTCTTTCTACTTTCTACTTTGTTCCTGCTACTTGTCCCGCCCGATCCACCGGTAACGCTTCCGCGTTCGTGTTCAACAACGCTTCGACCGAAT
>JAUVNV010000058.1 GCA_030599515.1 Acidimicrobiia bacterium | reverse complement strand
GCTTCCACCGTAACCGGATTAAGTCCGATCGTTCGATGGCCCGCCGACGACTTCGGACCCTTCGTGAACAGTTCGCCGTGGTCCACTCCCATCGACCTACGGATCGTCATGAGACCAGCATCAAGGTCGACATCGGCCTAGGCCAGCCCGCAGGCTTCTCCTCAACGGACTCCGGTTGTGGCGACGAGACGCCACAGAACGGCGAGGCGACGACCGGCCTTCCAATCACACTCCGAGACGTGATCAACGAACTCGAGGACTTCAGCCGTCGTCGGTCTCACGATCTGGCGCTGATCACGCACACGGGGTGTCTCGACGGCATCGCACAGGATCTTGCCGAGGCGGGCGTCCTGCAAGCTCTTGCGAAGCGCACGCCACACCTTCAGAACGGTCCGATCGGACAATCCACGAGCCTTGAGTTCGAACTGGAAACGTTCCAGCCTGTCTGCATCGAGATCCCGGATGCGGTACTGACCGAGCATCGGATCAAGATATCGGGTCACCGACGTTCGGTAGTCGTCCAGAGTTCTGCGAGCGAGAGCACCGGCGTGATAGCGCATCTCGAGCCGGTCAAGCCACAGGACGAGCCACTCAGAGAGCTCGGTCGACTCCTTGGACAGGGTGTCATCCGCCCAGCGACCGGTCCCGGCTTCGGCGTTGTAGGCAACGAGTCGTTGACGAGCGGCCTCGTGGGTCTGGAACGTGCCCAGCGAGACTCGTCGCCTCGTCCCGTTTGGTTGGGCGATCGGTTCGGTGACGGCGGTGTAGCGCCCGTTCGGACGGGCATGGATCGATCCTTTGAGGGTGTTCACGGCTCTGACCTCCTCGGTCGGTTGCACGTGCGGTTGCACGTTCCTGCAGCCAGCCGGGTTCAGAACAGGTCTGCCAGATCCTTCCACCGCCTAGAACCCTTGCCCCGCCTAGGTTCAACCCTGGAGGTGTCCGGACGCCTGGTGGGTTCCCCGGTCT
This sequence comes from Acidimicrobiia bacterium, assembly GCA_030599515.1. Lineage (GTDB taxonomy): Bacteria > Actinomycetota > Acidimicrobiia > Spongiisociales > UBA5794 > JAHEEL01. The sequence continues at coordinate 10,923 of JAUVNV010000058.1, read as the reverse complement.
TCAACACCGGTGTCGGGTTGCATTGCGGCCCGAGGGGTTCGATTCCCTGCACCTCCGCGGGTGACCCGAACGCTTCGCGTTCGCGTGTACTCGGTACTTGATAGTCAGTACTGACCCTGCTGGTAGCTGGTAGCTGGGGACTAGCGGACCTCGTCCTGTCGGGTCGTTCGTCTCTGCCGGATTGTGACGCCCTCCGATACGATGAACCGATGCGCTCCAACTCTTGGTGGGGAACTGACGGGGGGATGAGGCGGAGGCGCTCTCGTTGGAGTCGGGACTCATCATGACGCCTGACCCCAGTCCGACGAAGGGTGGACTGCCTCCGCCGTGGCCGGACGGACATCCGGACGCCATCCCGACGGGGGCGCCACGAGGGTGGAAGAGGGCCCGGCTCGCAGCCGATGGTGAGGTGCACGTCGCTGCGCTGTACTCGGATGAATCCGTTGATCTGTGGTCGTTGACGGGCAAGGCGTTCTGCCACATGGGTGGCGATCCATTCGAACCCGGACACCTCGCCCACTGCAAGTGCGGCCTTCGAGTCTGGGATTCTCGGCGGCGACTCGATCATGATCTGTCGTGCGGAGTTGGTGCTTCGATCATGCCCGTGGCCGTGCTGTGTGCCGTGGAGTGGAAGCCTCCGAGCGTTCAGGAGGAGCGATGTCGCCGGGTTGCTGCGACAACCCTGATCGGTGTCTCGGTTCGGCAGTACTGCCTGCGCTGCACGAAGCCAGAAGTCAGCGGATTCGTGCACGGCCGCTCGCTGGGTCGAACGACTTGGGAGCTCTGGGCGGCATGTGAAGACTGCGCCGACGAATCGTGGGTAACGATCGAAGAAGCAGCGGCAAGCCTCGGCGTCCCGATCATCGTCGACCCCTGGCTTCCATAGAAGGCAACGGGCGACAGGTGACAGGCAGGCGGGAGATACTCCGTCAACTACCGACTACCGACCACCGACTACCGCCGACGAAGTCGACGCTACTTCTTGGCGTACAGCCTCTCGATGTCTTCACCGTACTTCTCCATGACGGCGCGACGCTTGACCTTCAGGCTCGGGGTGAGCAAGCCGTTCTCCGGGGCGAACTCCTCATCCTCGAGGACGAAGGCCCGGACCTTCTCGTAACCCTTGATGTCACCGGAGAGACGATCGATCTCACGCTGGTACAGATCGCTGACTTCTTCGCTCCCAATCAGCGCATCCTCGGAGAGGTCGTTCAGACCGTGCTTCTCGGCCCACTTCGTCAACGCCTCCATGTCGGGAACGATCACCGCCACGTTGAAGGGGCGTTGTTCGCCGTACACCATGATGTTGGTGATGTACCCGGACAGCTGGAGTTGCTCCTCTATCGGTGAAGGAACGACGTACTTCCCGTTCTCGAGCTTGTACTGCTCTTTGATGCGGCCCCGAATGAAGATGAAGCCATCATCGTCTCTGTAGCCGAGATCGCCGGAACGGAATCCGTGATCGGCCGTGAGGACCTTCTCGTTCTCTTCGGGCAGGTTGTAGTAACCCATCATCACATTGGGTCCATGGATGACGATCTCTCCGATCACGGAGTCACCGGTGACGTCGGTGTCGATCTCGATCCGGACTCCGGGAACTTCTTTCCCCACGGAACCGATACGCCGGTTGTCGGGCGTGTTCACGCTCGAGACGGGCGAGGTCTCGGTGAGGCCGTATCCCTCGTACACGACCATCCCGAGGGCGGAGATGAACTCTGCCACCTCGACGTTGATCGCTGCGCCACCCGTCATCGAGTACTTCAGCCGCCCGCCGAATCCTTCGCGAACCTTCGAGAACACCAGCTTGTCATAGAGTCCGTGCTGGAGCTCAACCCACCGGGTGGTCCTGCCCTGCGCGGCCAGTTCCGCCCGCTTCTTTTCGTTGGCCAGCGCTCGGTCGAAGATCGTCTTGGTGACCCCACCCTTGGCGGCCATCATCTTCTGGAGCCCGTCGTACACGCGGTTGTAGACGGCAGGGACTGATACCAGGATCGTCGGCTTGATCTCGGGGAGGTCGTCCATAAGGGTTCGGGCGCTCGTCAAACCGGCGGAGGCGCCGGCGCCGATGACGAAGTGCAGTTCGACGGTCTGTCCGAACGAGTGCGCCCATGGAAGGAATGAGGCCGTGCGATCGTCCGAGCCAACGGGGAAGAGATCCGGGAACACATTGACGTTACTCGTGATATTGCCGTGCGACAGCATCACACCCTTCGGTTTGCCCGTGGTTCCCGACGTGTAGATCAACCCTGCGAGGTCTTCAGAGGCGGGATGAACCGTTTCGACGGGCGCCTCGGCGCCGCGAGCGAGGAGTTCGGCCCAGGTGATGGCATCGCCGCCTGCTTCACCGCTGATCACAATGACGTGTTCGAGTGCGGGGAGCTGGTCGTGATGATCCTCGAGCTGGGCCCGGATGCCGTCACCGGCCACGATGGCGATCTTCGCCCCGGAGTCACCGATGATGAACTCCCACTCTTTGGAGAGTTGCGCTTCGTACATGGGCACCCACGCCGCCCCGAGCCCATACGTCGCATAGGCGCCGATCGCCCACTCGGTACGGTTGTCGGAGATCACAGCGACACGGTCGCCCCGTTCGAGCCCGAGCCCGGCGAGTCCGGCACGTGCGAAGTCGACCTGTTCGCCGAAGTCGTGATACGACATCCAGGACCATCCGTCTGCATGATTGGTGCCGAAAAGGGGATTGTTCGCGAAGCGGGCAACACTCGCTTCGTACAACTCGACCAGATTGCGGTACTCGGTTCCCACGCTGCCTCCAGGGTCGGTCGGAGTCCCACGATAGCGAGGTGAACGCGCGCAAGACCGGGCAGAACTGCGGTCCGTGGATATCCTGGCCCGATGAGTGACCGCAGAACCTTCGGACAGATCGTTCGTGAGGCCCGACTCGCCAAGGGCATGTCGATGGGCCAACTCGCCGCGGCGGTCGAACGGTCGACCGCATCGGTCCGCCGCTGGGAACGTGACCAGGGTGTTCCGGCCGGGGCAGTTGTCCAGGAACTCATCGTTGTTCTCAACCTCGACGAAGTAGAGGCCACGGCGTTGGCCGCAGCTCCTCCGCCGGTCGTTTCGACTGCTCCGCAACCTGGTGAACCATCGGACGCGACGCTGGCGACGTCGGCTTCGATGACGAACACGGCTCCGACGACGGTCCAACCGTCGAGCGGAACCGGTGGCTGGTTCTCGTCTCTGCGAGATCCAGAGAAACCCTGGCTTGGGTACCTGCGAGCCACGTTGACCGTTGTCGTCTTGCTGGGGTTGGCGTGGGTGTTGATCTGGGCTCTCAGGGGCTTCCTCGACGCGTTCGGCGATGTCTGGGAGTCTCTGTGGACCGATGCACCGTGATGTAGCTACACGACCGCCCGGATGATCAACCCGACAGCTCCGAAAAGAGAGAGCACCAGAATCGCATTGCGGACAGCCCCCTGCGAGACGCGGTTCTTGAAGCGGAAGCTCACGAAGTAGCCGGCAACGAGCGCCGGGAACAGGATCACGGCGACCCGAACGTCGGTGAACGCGATGTTCCCCGACACGAATCTCGCTGAGATCGTGATAGTGAGGCCGAGCGTGAAGATCGCTGCGAGGTTGGACCGAACCGTCGGTCCATCGTCTCTCGTGTAGAGGAGAGCCAGCGGAGGACCGCCGATCGAGGCGATGAAGCCGGAGACCCCGGATGCCAGACCGGCACCGAATTCGGAGAGCCGCGTTCGCTTCACATGGAAGCCCGATGCGATGATGGCGACCGCTCCGAGAACAACCAGCGCAATAGCGATGTCGAGGGTTTGTTGGGTTGCGACGGCAAGGAGGCCGATGCCGATGATCGCTCCGGGGATGCGGCCCCCGATGATCCACCCGATGCCGGACAGTCCGATGTGGCGGCGCTCGCGCCACGCCATCGCGACGGTCAGCGGCAGCGTGATCAACAACTGCGGAACGGGGGCCAGGGACGGGTGGATGAGCGCCAGGATCGGCACCGACACCATTGCGAACCCCATGCCCACGACGCCCTGGATCGCTGCAGCGGCGAAGGTCACGACCAGGGCGGTGATGAGGGCGGCCGGTGACATTCCGTGAACGATAGGGGCGGCCGGATTCCAGACATACCCGAACTGCGATACTTGTCTCATGCCAGATGGTGGCGCCCTCGAGTCGGACGAGATCGATCAGTGGCTGGCCTTTTCTCCAGAGGATGACGGATCCGCTGGTCGAGAGCCCCGACGCGTTGACCCGTTTGTCATCTTCGGGATTGTGCTCGGCGTGGTCATCCTCCTCGGGATGTTCCTACTGCGCCCCACAGGGGCCTCTCAATCGCAGTCCGACGATCTCGCCGCCTTGGGCATACCTACCGACTTTCACCGTGCAACAGTTCTCGATGCGAGCGAGCATCCCTGTGCGGGCATCGAGAGCCAGGCATGTGCGGTGGTTCGATTCGAGATCACCGAGGGGCCCGACGAGAGCTTCGTCTTCGTCCAGGAGTTCCCTTCGGCCGCCACGATGCCGGAGCTCGCCCCTGGAGACAGGGTGGTGCTCTCCAGGGTCACCCCGTCGGGCACGGTCGACGCGATCGGCAGCGGTCCATGCTCATTCGATGCTGACACCCAGTGTGTCTCTCTCGAGTTGACGATCGACGACGGGGAGGGCGGTCGAAAGGCAACGTACGAGTTGTTCCCGGGCGACGAAGCCGGGGCCTTCGCTGTTGGGGACGAGGCGCTCGTTGACTTCATGTACGAGAGCGACCAGCTCGAGATTCTTTCGGTCCGACCGGCCGATCCCCAGTCGCTGTACCAGTTCGCCGACTTCGATCGCCGGACGGTCCTGATCGTGGTCGCGGGCGCGTTCGCCGTCGTCGTCGTTGCCCTCGGCGGCTGGCGTGGAGCAACGGCGCTCATCGGTCTTGTCGCAAGCGTCTCCATCCTTCTTATGTTCGTGCTGCCTGCGATCCTCGACGGACGGAGCCCCGTGCTCGTGGCGGTGTTCGGCTCTGCCGCGATCGCTTACGTCGCCATGTACCTCGCCCATGGCATCAACCGAATGACCACGATCGCGCTCGTCGGGATGACCGCTGCCCTCGTCCTCACTGTATTGCTCTCTACCGTCGTGGTCGCGGCCGCACGATTCACCGGGTTCGCCGTCGAGGAGACGTCACTGCTGACGTTCTTCGGGGGGATCGACGTGAGCGGCCTTCTACTTGCCGGAATCGTGCTTGGGGCTGCGGGCGCACTAGACGATGTCACCATTACGCAGGCGTCGACCGTGTGGGAGTTGCAGGAAGCGAACCCGTCGCTCGACCGGCAGGGACGCTTCCGAGGCGCGCTCCGCGTGGGACGTGACCACATCGCGTCGATGGTCAACACCCTTCTCCTCGCGTATGCGGGAGCATCCCTGCCGCTGCTCGTGCTGTTCGTGGTCGCCCACCAGTCGCTTGGGACAATCGCCAACAGCGAGGTCGTCGCCGTCGAGATTGTTCGCACTCTCGTGGGAAGCATCGGTCTCGTCGCCGCGGTGCCGCTCACGACGTGGCTCGCCGCGCGTTTCTATCACGCGGACGGCGAGCCGGCTGCCCGATCGTAGGTCGATGTCATGACCGAAGGGGTCAGCCTCTATCGCACACGTCCGGGGCGAAGATGCCGACAACAAGAGAGTCCGGATCGGTACCCCGGACCGGGCCCCACAGCAGGAGCGTGCCCGTGTCTGCACCGCGGAGCTCGAAGAACTCATCGCCCGTCGAATCCGTTACGAATGTGACGTCCTCGGTCGCGTAGATGGTCTGCAGGGTCTCCACTGTGTCTCCAGCCTTCAATCCGCTCAGTGTGGTCAACTGGCTGGCGTCGGAGTCGATACCACCGAAACTGAGATCTTGGCGATAGCCGTTGAACACTTCCGTCGTACCGTCCGTCGTGACGATCGCAGCGAACGGTCCGAATCGGATGACGCGCTCGGGCTCACCGGTGCAGACCCCCCATTCGCCGGTGGAGACCTGCCAACCCGTGTCTTGATCCGGTTCGCCGAAGCTCGAGACGAGTCGGCCGATCGAGATGTCGGCGAAGTCGCCGAACGCGAGATCAGGCGTGCCGTTGATTTGGACGGCGACGCGATCGCTCTTGAGCTTCATCTTGTCGACCGCGATCGGCGTACCGACCGGCGGATACGGTTCGGAAGGTGGTGTTGTCGTGGGGACCGTCGACGACGTAGTCGAGGTATCGCCGGGCGCCGTGGTCTCCGAACCATCGGCCGGTGCCGTTGTGGTTGTCTCGCCGGTTGCGACGGTTTCATCGCTCTTGAGCAGCTGGAACACCGCGACTGAGAGTGCGACGAGCAGGAGACCAACGACCAGGCCGGTCAACAGGGGAGAACCGGGTGGCGTCGCTGCAGGCGTGCGTGGATCTTCGAGCGGCGGTATCGGGTCGCTCCCGGAGATGTCCGACAGGCCGGAGTACGGATCGGTCCATCCCGGTGGATTGCCGTATGGGTCTTTCGGGTCGCTCACGCTGTGTCGGTCCTCCCGGCGGTTACCCACCATCTTACGGGCAACCGAGTGGTGCGTCGTGTCAGGATTGGTCGCGGTCGGCCGCAGCCGATGCCTCCGGGACCGGATCCGCGAGGAGCGTTGGATAGAACTCGGAGAGCACCTCGTCGAAAGGCCTTGTTGCCCGAAGGATCGACTGGCCGGACGTGGTAGTTCCAAGTTTCACGGGTATCACGAGGCGTTGGATCACAGTGACGTCGACGTCGCGGAGGCTCCACGCGAGACTGAGCGCATCGGAGATCCCCAGCCCCTCGTCCACCGTGAACGCGTTCGAAAGCTCCTCGATCTTCGATGAGAGATCGGACGGGGACTCGAAGGTGCTGAGCTTCTTCGCCAATTCGACCAGTACGTCCTGTTGATGCTGGTTTCGCATGAGATCGCCGGCGCCGGGCACGGAGCGCCACCGTCCGTCGACCAGCTGTTGTGTGTGTCGGGAACGAACCCACGCAAGTGCGGTCGTTCCATCGGCGTTCACGCACCCACCCGGCAACGAGAGAAACGACTTCTCGTCGCGCATCGGGTACTCGGTGCAGATCGCGACGCCGCCGACACCGTCGATGACTTCAGCGAATCCGTCGAAGTCGAAAATGGCGAAGTTATTGACTTTGATGCCGGTGAAGTCCTCGACCGTCAAGGCGAGCATGGTGGGTGCGTTGACGTCGCCGCACTCTCGGAGCGTCGCGTTGATGCGGCCGTAGTTGTGTGTGCACCGGTTCGGCACGTACAGATCGCGGGGAAGGGACACCATGAACGGATCGAGTTCCTCGTCGGCCGGGAGGACGGTGAGAAGGATGACGTCCGCGAGATCGGCCGCTTCATCGCTGCCGACCAGGAGGAGTGACCGGTAGGCGCCTTCGATCGTCGGTGCGGCGACGACGACCTCTTCGAGGGGGGGCACGTTGGGATCGTCTTCGATGACGTCGGCCGGCGGCGGAGCAGTTGTCGGTGGGAGCAGAACCTCGGCCTCGGACGTGTCGAGCGCCTGTCGATCGACCCCTGCCCACGAGTCGTAGAGTTGGAGGCCGGTGAAACCCGTGTAGACGAGTGCGATCGCAACGAACGCTCCCGCGGTTCGCTTGAGCATGCGAACGATGGGGAGGCGCCAGAACGACGGTGGCTTCGTCCGGTTCTCGACGTATCCGATCACCGGTGCACCAGCCGCGTTGAGTCGGTCGCGCGTGTCCACGACGGTTGCATCGGTGGCAGCATCGGTGACGACCAGGATCGTTCCGTCGGCATGTGCGGCGAGCGGTGCGGTCGCTCCATCCCACGCGATGGGCGGCGCGTCGATGAGAACGGCATCGGCCCGCTCTGCGATCCGATCGATCGATGCTGCAAGATCAGCGCCGGCGAGAGCGTCCTCGGATGCGGTATCCGGTGATCCCGACGGCACGATCGGCAAGACCGAGTCCGGCCCGATCTCCCACATCCTGGCGGTTTCGGCGAGGGTGGACGAGCCGTCGGCAAGATCGGTCAAACCCGGTTCAGCTCCCGTGGACAGGAAGCGTGAGACCCCGTGCCCGGCTGTGTCGCCGTCGATCAGGGCCACGCGGCGCCCTCGCTGCGTCGCCGAGACGGCGAGATTGAGCGCCACGGTCGATGCTCCTTGTCCGGGCCCAGGGGACGAGACGAGAATGACTTGTCCGTTCGTGTGTCCCTCAATCTCGGCGAGGAGACTCGCGTAGGCGGCGCTCGTATCCGAAGAGGCGTCGGCGAGCGTCGGTGCCGGGCCCGAACCGTCGTTGGGAATCGAACCGAGACGCGGCACACCGAGGATCCGTGCAAAGTCCGGAGGACCGGAGACCGACCACCAGATCAACCACACGATCCCGGTAACGGTTGCGGCGACGAATGCCGACACGAGAACGCCGCGGTTCGTATCCCACGCGACGAGTCCGAGGACGAAGACAGAAACACCGGCGACCACCGACAAGACGTTCGCCGGTGAAAAAAGGCGACGCCACCAGGGATTGTCTGCGGAACTCAACGGTCCCCCCATGATCGGATGCGGGCGGTGTGGATGTTACCCCGTGAGGAAGGTATGCATCTTACGGTGAACAGACGTCGGGAGCGTAGATGCCCTCGACCTGGCCCGAATCCTCGATCGACGATACGGGTCCCCACAACAGCAGGCCCTTGCCATCCGACAGTCGGAAGAGGTTGGTGCCCCCCGACGACACGTAGTCGATCTGATACGAAGAGTAGATCCGGTTGAGCGTCGAGACCGTATCGCCCACTCGGAGTCCTGACGGTGTGGCGAGATCGAGATGCATCGTCGGCACCGCCTCATCCTCGTAGCGGTAGCCGGCGAACATCCCATCTGCGAACGTCCCGGACACGGCAACGGTCAGGCCCGCCCAGCGAGCGAAGCGTCCGTCATCGTCATCGCAAAGCCCCAATTCCTCTCCGGCGGCACCGGTTTCCTCCGGCTGCCCGAGACTGGCGACGAGGCGACCGATGGCATCCTCGGCGTCATCGTCGAAGGCGATGGGCCCGATACCACTTGCCTTGAGCGTCAGCGAGGAGACCGGAATCGCCTCTCCCACGGCCTGGAACGAAGATGGATCGGGGATTGTCGTCGTCGTGGTACTCGTCGTGGTGGGAGCGACCGTGGTGGTGGGCACCGGGGGGATGGTTGTCGGGACGGCAGTGGTGGGAGTCGCGGGAACCGTCGTTGCCGGAGCCGGGGCCGCAACCGTAGCCGTGTCACTTGTTCCGTCGAGGACGCCGAACGCGAAGAGTGCGATCACGACGATTGCTACTGCGGCGATGAGTGCTGGGATGAGCCACACAAATCGACCGCTCGGATCAGGCTCATGCTCCTCATCGGCAGGCGCGAGACCGGCGTCGCCGGACTCAGGTGTCGGCGGTTTCGGGCCCGGTGCGGGCGGCGCCTCGACTGGCGCTTGCCCATGGACAGCCGCAACGCCGGCCATGGCCGGCACGCGGTCATCGGCGTAGGCGCCCACTCGGACGTCGATCCACGGACGACCGCACTGCGGGCACCTTGTCTGGTCCGCGGGTCGAGCAGTTCCGCAGTACACACACAGTGGGAGGTGGGTCGATGTGGGCATCCGGAATGAGGATACGAACAGATGTCAGGAATCCAGGGATTTCAGAGACGGGTCTTGCTCCCGAGGGACGGATCGATGAATTGTGGAACGAACGCGACGAAGAACAGAGCAACCTTCGGATTGAGAACGTTCACGACCAGACCCTGGCTGAGCGAGCGGGTGATGATGTAGAGCGCAGCCGATCCCGGCAGGCTGAAAAGAAAGCATTGCGGCCCCGCATAGGCGAGCAGCGTGGTCCACTCGGGCATCTGCGTACCCTTACGGCGAGTCCGAGGTAGCTTCGATGGGCCGTACCGGCCCGAGCGGAAGGAACCAACATGAGCGACCGTCGAACAGCACCGGCAGATTGGGTAGTCCCGGCGATCCTCGTGGGCGTCGGCATCGGAGTGTTTCTCGCAGTCGGACTCATCATCGTCCTCACCGCGAACGATCGGATCGAACCCGAGGGACTGGTCCACGAACTCGAGGTGTACACGTCGTGTCTGGCCGATCACGGCGCCAATGTTCCGATCGTCGAAGCCAGCCGGGACGGTGGATTCACCGTGACCGTGCCCGGTTCCCTGGTTGAAGGAGAAATCGACACGACGGTTTGGCGCGAAGCGCACGATCGATGCAGCGACGTGGCCCCGGACATCTACGACGTGCTTCTCGGGGGACTCCCCGGCGGGCTGCTGGGAGGATTCCCGGGAGGTCTGATGCATGGCTTCCCTGAAGGAGTCCTCGAGGGCCTCTGAGCCCGAGCAACTGAGGGGAACGCCCCCTCCGGACAGCGGATGGTGCACGACGCACGATGACGTCGCGCTAGCCGCAACTGCTCCGTACCCTGCACGAGCGGAGACGACGGCCGGTCCTCCGAAGATTCGGGGTTCACAAATCGGCCCAAATGTGTGATATTGAGCTACTCCCTGCCCGGTGGCGCGCTTCACGGGGTCGGGACGGGTGTACTGGATGACGTTGGTGGAGGATCACGCGATGACAAACGGCTCGAACACGAGCAAGGCTGTCCTGAACCGAGCAGCGCGTGAGCGCGAAGAGGCGAAGGAGCGCGTCGACCGAGACACGCTCACACGCACACGCCGCGATCGCGACCGTTCCAAGCTCACCGATGAGCGGGGACGACTCACGACGGACCTGGTGAGTCAGTACTTGACGGCGATCGGTGAGTACGAGTTACTCACGGCCGAGACGGAAGTCGACTTCGCACAGAAGATCGAGGCCGGTCAGACGGCGCAGGATCGGATCGACGCGGGCGACTACAAGGGACGGGCCGAGCAGATCACGCTGCGGCGTCAAGCTCGACGCGGGCAGGAG
>JAUVNV010000213.1 GCA_030599515.1 Acidimicrobiia bacterium | reverse complement strand
TGGATGACGCCATCGGTGACGACACCGCGGCGGTCATCCTCGAACCCGTTCCGGCGACGCTCGGCATGCCGATCCCCGACGCCGGGTACCTACCCGGCGTGCAGCAGATGTGTCGCGAGCGCGGTGCGAAACTGATCCTCGATGAGGTCCAGACGGGTTTGGGACGCACCGGCCGGATGTGGGCCTGCGAGCACTGGGACCTCGAACCGGACGTCGTCGTCACCGGCAAGGGCCTCTCGGGCGGGATTTACCCGATCTCTGCCACGCTCATGACCCGCGAGATCCACTCACTCTTCGACACCGAACCGTTCATCCACATCTCGACCTTCGGGGGTGCCGAGCCCGGAGCGGCCGCTGCTCTCGCCGTGCTCGACGTCGTGGAAGCTCCAGGGTTCCTCGACCACGTCATCGAACTCGAGGAACGGTTCGTCGACGGACTCGCCGACATGCCGTTCACCGTTCGACATCTCGGCCTGATGATGGCGTTCGCCTTCCCCGCACCCGACGCCGGCATGTTCGCAACGAAGTTGCTCCTCGATGCCGGGCTCTTCACCGTGTACGCCAACAACGACAGGTCCGTGCTCCAGTTCCTCCCGCCGCTCGTCACCACCGACGACGAGGCAGACGAGATCATCGACATCGTCCGGTCGGTGTTCGGATGAACCGGGCGCTGGTCGATCTGGAGCAACGAGTCGGTGAAGCCCTCGTCAACGACGACCGCTCCCGAATCGACGTGCTCGGCTACGGAGAGATCTCCACGGTGCTCCGCCTCACGGTCGACGGACGTCCCTACGCCTGCAAGCGGCTCCCCCCGTTCCCGGAGAGCGCGATCGGTCCGTACCGGGAGGCCTGCACCGCCTACCTCGTCGCCCTCGGCGAGAGGGGCGTCCGAACAGCGTCTTCGACGATCGAGATCGTGCAGACCGGGGGCGACCCGGTGATCTACTGCGTTCAGCCGATCGAGAACGTGCTCCTCGTCGATCGTCTTCGGACTGCCGGTTCCGACGAGGTAGCGGCTCTCGCCCATCGTCTCGTTTCCGTGATCGCAGAGGCCATCGACGATCGTCTGGGTCTCGACGCCCAGATCTCGAACTGGGCGCTCGACCCCGACGGTGGCTTCGTCTACATCGACGTCACGACGCCTCTCATCCGCGACGACGCCGGCGACGAGATGCTCGACACCGATCTGTTCCTCGCATCCCTACCGGCGTTCCTCCGGCCCGTCATCCGGCGTTTCCTTCTCGGCGAGATCCTCGGCCATTACTACGACGCTCGTGCGGCACTCCTCGATCTCATCGGCAACCTGAAGAAGGAGCGCCTCGCCGGCGCAATTACCGTGTTTCGCGAGGCTGCGAACCGGGTCGTCGACCCTCCGATCACAAACAAGGAGATCGACCGTTACTACCGCAACGACGCCGTCATGTGGGAGGTGCTCCAGCAACTGCGCCGAACCGACCGCTGGTGGCAACGCTCGGTGCGAAGACGGAGCTACCCGGTCCTCCTCCCCGGAAAGGTGGATCGCTGATGTGTGACACGATGGTCGTCGTCCGTCCCGACGGAGTGCTGTTCGCCAAGAACTCGGACCGGGACCCGAACGAGGCCCAGATACCGGAATGGCATCCATCTGCCGATCATCCCGACGGTGTGACCGTGAAGACGACGTACCTCGAGATACCTCAGGTTGCGCACACGTACGCCACCCTCCTCAGCCGGCCGTTCTGGATGTGGGGCGCCGAGATCGGTGCCAACGAGCACGGTGTGACGGTCGGTAACGAAGCGGTGTTCACCGATCAGCCGCTATCGGACGATGGTCTCACCGGGATGGACATGATCCGCCTTGCTCTCGAACGATGCACCACAGCCGAAGATGCCGTCGGCGTGATCGTCGATCTTCTCGAACGCCACGGGCAGGGCGGCGGGTGTGGGTACGAGAAGCCCTCGTTCACCTATCACAACTCGTTCATCGTCGCCGATCCGACTGACGCCTGGATACTCGAAACGGCAGGATCGCTGTGGGCCACCGAGCAGGTACGGTCGGGGGTTCGGACCATCTCGAACGGACTCACGATTCCCGGCTTCGCAGACGAGCATCGCAAGTGGCTCGAGACGAAGGTCTCCGCTTGTGACATCCGGACGAAGCTCACAGCCGGTTCGGCCGGCGGCGCCACCGGATCCGGAGATCTCATGACGACGCTCCGTTCCCATGGCCCGAACCGCTGGCCTCGCTACAAAGCGATCAACGGCACCTTGTCGATGCCGTGCATGCACGGTGGCGGCATCGCCGCTTCGTCGTCGAGTGTGGCCGGGTGGGTCTCCGACCTCGCAGCCGGGACCCACTGGATCACCGGCACCTCCGCACAGTGTCTCGCTCTCTTCAAGCCCGTACGGGTCGATGCACCGGTCGACATCGGGGCGATCCCCGCCGGCCACGACGACGGCGAGAGTCTCTGGTGGCGTCATGAGCGGATGGCCCGGAGTGCGATGCGCGATCCGGGCCGCCTCGCCAACCTCTTCCTCGCCGAACGCGACGTCGTCGAAGCCCGCTGGCTCTCCGAGGTCCCCGACGGTCATGTGGCCTTTGACGAAGGGTCGGCGCTCCTCGACCGCTGGGCATCAACGGTTGCAGCGGCGACGACCGCCAAGGACGTACGACCGATCTGGGCCAAACGCTACTGGGAGAAGCGGGATCGGGCGGCGAGAGCAGAGACCCGAGATCCGGGAGCCACGTAGCAAGAACTCCTGGGAGTTCCAAAGAGCCCGGACCGACGTTCCTGAGGTGAGTCACCGACTTGTCAAGATAGGTCAGGGATGTCGAGACGGTCGACAGGCGGACCGCCGTTCTCAATGGATCGCTCTTGGCCACGGGTGCCTCACCGTCGATTTGGCCGAATCCCAGGTCTCGATCCTCGCTCGACGTCGCGTGAAAACTCTCAACGAGAATGCATCCGGACACTTTAGAGCCGAATGGCCCTAGGGCGACACCCCCACCTTCCCCGACAATCAGAGACGTATGGTGTGAGACTCGCAGGGAGGGAATGTCGTATGCGTCAAAGACGCGGAAGCCTGGTAACAAACCCAAGAGCGGCAGTCATTGGCTTGTTTGCTCTGCTCATGGTCCTGATACTGGCAGCATGTGCCGGTGATACCGGAGAAACGGGCGCTGCCGGACCGGCGGGCGCCGCCGGCGTAGCGGGCGCCGCCGGACCGGCGGGCCCCGCTGGCGAATCCGCGCCGACAGCCGATCTCAGCTGCGTCGAGTGCCACGATGACACGACCCTGCTCACCGGGAAGTCGACTGCGTGGGCAGACTCGCTGCACGGAACCGGTGAGGCATACGTGCGCGGCGGAAGCGCTGGCTGCGCCGGGTGTCACTCTGGAGGAGCGTTCAGCGCCATGGTCGCGGCTGGAATCAGCCCGGACGCGGTCGAGGCCGGAGATCCAGATCCAACCCGCCAGGAGTGCCGCACCTGCCACGAGATCCACACCACGTACACCACGGCCGACTGGGCTCTGGCGACTACGGATCCGGTTGCGCTCTACGCCTTTGACGACGTGACATTCGACGGCGGCGAAGGCAATCTCTGCGCCAACTGCCACCAACCGCGCCGCCAAATTGACGAAGCGGTTGACGGCATGATCGAGATCACGAGCACCCATTGGGGCCCGCACCACGGTCCGCAGAGCGCGATGCTGCTCGGCCTTGCCGGTGCCGGTGACGTTTCAGGCACCGCAAGCGCGCACGCCACACAGGTGGAAGACACGTGCGTCACCTGCCACTTGGGCGACGGTGGCAGCCACACCTTCGAAGCGCAACTCGAGCCTTGTCAGGCATGTCACTCTGGTGCCGAAGACTTCGACATCGATGGTCTGCAGACGGAGGTTCAGGCAGGACTCGATGAACTCGAGGCAGCCCTCATTGCTAAGGGCTGGCTCGATGAAGAAGGCCATCCGGCCGTAACAAGCGTTCCCGAGGCGGAAGCGGCCGCCCTCTGGAATTGGATCTACATCGCCCATGAAGACAAGAGCCTGGGCGTCCACAACCCCGCTTACACGAAGGCTTTGATCGAAGCCAGTCTGGCCGCGCTGGCGGGCTGAGACCGAACCAGAAGAGACGCAAGCACCAACGAGCGGGGCTGCCAACCGGCAGCCCCGCCCCTTTGCAGACAACGAGAACGTCGCCCAACACCCGGACCAAGACGATCTCGGATCCAGGTACCAGTTCGCTGCTAATCACATCTTCGGCCCGAGACTCAAGTAGAGGTGTCGACCGCGAGCGTGTACGTGTCCGGAACGTTGGCGACAAACGGGCACGCTTCGAGACCGACGCAGGTCGCTCCGCAGGCCACGCCGGAGCAGGCGATCGCTTCGGCCGGCATCGAGTCGGACGGCACGCTCAACACGCCTTTGGCAGTGAGCACGCCGATCATGCCGTCGAGCGCCGGTTCGGAGACGCCGATGCGGCGGGCGAGATCGTTCGTGCGAATGG
>JAUVNV010000112.1 GCA_030599515.1 Acidimicrobiia bacterium | reverse complement strand
TCTTGTGGTCGTAGTAGAACTTGACGTCCGTGTCAGCCGCGGTGGTGAGTGCGATGTTCCCACCGCCGGAGCCGTAGCTCTCGTCCCACGAGTCATCCAGCGCCGCCTTGTACTCCCAGGCACCGGCAGGCAAAGCGAACGTGCCCTGCCACACGTCGTCGTCGGCGTCATAGCCAAGATGCGTGGCGGCACAGTCCGGTTGCCAGTCACCAGAACAACCCAGTTCATCTTGAAGCGAACCCGCGATCGTCACAGACGCCGGATCGGCAGTATGGTCGGCTCCCGCCGGGACCACGGAGATGGTCAACGCTGAGGCAACAAGAGCCACCGAAATGAGCGTCGAAAAGGTGCGCCGGGATCTCACGATCTTCCTCCCACGGGTAGGCCGTCGCTGGCTCCACCTACCCTACTCAGCGAAACGAAGCGACGGCCGGGCAGGATGACGCAGTTCGAACACACGACAACCTGTGACGGCCGACACTCCCGGGTGGATGCATCGCGTTCGCAGCCAGGGAGCGCAGCCCGGGATTCGTCGATGCCGGGCGGGGCCGTCGACAGAGTCGTCCTCTGAACGGAGTCGGGGACGGTCGTCGCGCAACGCATCTCGCAGCGCTCGAGCGGCCGATTTCGTCACAGTCGGTTCGTATGGTGGAAATCCCAAGCGAATGGCCACAACCATGCCGGCGCACCAACACGCTGCCCGACGTCGATGGCGCGACTACCGCACCGATTCGGGGCGATCACCGGTCAAGGATTTCATGATGGACCTCCCTCTCGACGAACGCGCGGTTGTTGCCGCCGCCATGAAGGACATCAGGATCCACGGGAACCAGGTCGTCCATCACCTGCGAGGAGACATCTACGAAGTCCGCGCGCGGACGGCCACGCGACAGTTTCGGGTTTTGTATGCGACAGAAGGCAAGTCCGATCAGGTACTGGCCGCGATCCACGCCATCGACAAGAAGACGCGAACGGTACCCGCCAGGGACATCGACCTTGCTGAACGGCGACTGCGTGACTGGCGATCACGTTGACACTACTCTTGACAGATATGCCGAATTCAGCATATCGTTATAGCAATCTCAGAAAGAGCATGACCGACCCAGTCTCCACCCCAACCGGTGGCCCACATCATGACCGATTTCCTCGATGACATCATCGAGCAGAGCACACGAGAAGACCCAACCTTCTCACAGAAGGTCGATGCGGCCCTGGACCACCGGCGCCTGATGCGAGGGCTCGCGGCGGCTCGACTGGACGCCGACCTGTCCCAAACCGCACTCGCTGCAGTCGCCGGAACCTCGCAGTCGCAGATCGCCCGTGCGGAGAGCGGCGATGTCGATGTTCGGCTGTCGACTGTAGCGAGAATGGCCGCCGCTCTCGGCAAACGACTCGAGTGGACGCTCATAGACAACACGTAGTCCGCTCTGGCCCACTGAGCCCGGTGTCTCGACCGTGCGCTCAGGTACGTGGTTTCGGTCATCTCCCGCCGGACCCACGATTCGACCGACGATCCGCCGTGCCGTCAGCGACGACGGGTCGATCATCACCATCTCAAACAGGCCACAAGGAAACAGCCATGGCGTCACCGCTCAACGACGGTTCAGTCGCACGATCGCATACCGGCCAGGATCCAGCGTCGCGACGCAACTCATCTCAGCGGATTCGAACACGCCGTTGCTGAACTCCTCAACGACGACGAGAGCGGCGTGTTCGACCGGGGTGGACGGGTGTTACCTCAGCACCCATCCCACCTTCTGGTCGCCGGTCCCCCCGAAACCCCCTCTCCGGTAGAGCGTATCGCCGTCGTACATCTGTCCTCAGAGCGGCGCGACACGGATGGACGAAGAAACCGACCGGCATGCCGGTCGAGTCGTACCGAATGATCGTTCCATGAGGCACGTTCTGGTCGTCGGCCTTGGCGTGTCTGATGTAGTAGTCGAAGTTCGTGTTGTCGTCGACAATGCGGGGAACACCTCGCGGAATCGGCGCGAGTCCAGCAACTGCGGTTGCGGTTGCCTAACAGGTCAGATCCGATCGACGCCCCGGACTTGGGACTCGATGAGGTCGACGATGACCGGGATCGCATCCGAAGCAGGTGCGGCTATGGCAGCGCCGCCGGGCGACCGCAGCGCCAATTGGCGGAGGTCGCCGTCGGTGGGGTTGACGTCGATCAGGACGGCTCCAGCCTTGGCGGCGATCCCGGCGAGCCTTGCCGCAACGGGCACGCCTCCCGAGGTCCCGACGGTGACGCACAACGACGCGCGGGCGGCCAGGCTGCCGGCCGTCTTCATCCGGTAGTTGGCCTCGTCGTAGAACTCGTCGAACCACAGCACGTGAGGTCGGGTGGCGAAACCGCACCGTAGGCACACGAGCAAGTCCCGGAGTTTGGGCCAGTTGGGCTCATCGCGCCAGGCGTCAAATTCGTTCGGGATCGGGACGACGCCGACGCAGCCGGCGGTGCAGCGCATACCCCCGTAGTGGCCGTGGATCTCGACGGTCCGCCGGGTGCTGTTCCCCGCTCTGATGTGGAGCCGGTCGACGTTCTGAGTGATGAGCGCGAACCGGTCCCCCAGCACCGCTTCGAGCCGCACGAGCGCCTCGTGGGCGGCGTTGGGCTCGGCGCTGAGAACCTCGGCTCGACGGTCCAGATGCCATTGCCAGCTCCGTTCCGGGTAGCGGGAGAAGTAGGCGAGGGTTGCCTTCGACATCGCCGCTGCGCCGTCGGTCGTCCACATCCCGTCCTCACCCCGGTAGGTGCGGACCCCGCTCTCGGCGGAGATCCCGGCGCCGCTGACGAAGACGACGCTGCCGCCGGCCGACACGCCGGTGTGGATCGCCTCGATGGTGCGGTCGTCGAGGGACATCACCGCACCCCGGCGAAGTTCGCAGCGCCGAAGTGGTCGACGAGCTCGATCGCCAGGTCGTCGTCGGGGAATCCACCGCGGAAGCCGAACTCCGACAGCCTCGGAAACCGGTCCCTCATGTCCAGGAACCCCTGGCACACCATCTCATGGGAGAGCTCCAGACGCCACAGGTTCGGAAGTCGGGTCAGCAGCGGCACGACGTCGGGGGTGATCAGGGTGCGGCTGATGTCGAGAACGGCGAGGTTGCGATGCTCCTCGACGATCCGGGCGAGTCCGTCGTTGGTGATATCGCAGCTCCCCACGTACAGGTGGCTCAGGCGGTCGAGTCCCGCCAGAGACGCAAGGCCGTCATCGGTGAACGCTGTTGCGCTGAGATCGAGTCGCCGGAGGTTCCGCAATCTCCCCAGCGACTCGACCGTGGTGTCGTCGACCCTGGTCCTCGAGAGATCCAGCCATACGAGCTTGGGGAGCTCGGCGAACCCATCGAATCCGCGTCGGAAGATGTCGTTGTTGGGGAGTTCGAGGATCTCGAGGCTCTTCAACTGGGCGATGGCACCCAGCTGATCGTCGATGAGCCCGACCTTGCCCAGTGTGAGGCGGGCGAGGCCGGGCCATGTCCCGAACGACGTCGCGTGCGGGTGCACGACCTTGTTCCTGGAGTAGATCAATTCCCGGAGCCCCGCCCGCGCCGCCCGGGCGAGACCGTCGGCGGTGACCTGCGTGTCCACCAGAATCAACACTGACAGGCGGGGAAGGGCACACAGTTCCTGGAGCGCATCGTCATCGAAATTGCAGTGATACGCCACAAGGTCGTCGAGGGTTCGGCAGCGAGCGAACGACCCGGCGCCCACGTTCAGGACGAGCCGCTCTGCCGGGTATCCGCTGAATGAATACGTGCGGTGGATCCACCCCAGCTTCAGGTCCTCCACCAAGTGAGCGGCCACGGCTTCGATGTCGGCATCGCTGACGGTCCCATTGCCGATGTAGAGGCCCCGGAACGTGCCCGACCTGAACGCCGACAGCAACTGCGCCGATCGACCGGCATTGTGTTCTGGGATCGATAGTGCAAGGTCGACGTCCGGTTCGACCTTCGTGTGCCTGATCGCGTCGACGGCAAAGACGGGGCAACCCTGCTCGACTTCCACCACGGTGACTCCGTCGAGGAGGGCGTCTCGCGGGAAGTCAACGATGCGCTGCGCGGGCTTCGTCTCTGTGGCACTCATGTCACACACAGTAGCATTTCTCTACTTTCCGTGTCTATCTATATGCTCATTGCATTGTTTCCTCCCTTGTCGGTGTTATGCTGACTCCATGCTCGTCATCGAACCTTCACCGCAAGACCACGAGGCATGGGCCGATGCTCTCGGACACACCATCAAAGTGCTGCGCATCGACCTGAGCATCGGTCGGCGACGCCTCGCCACCCAGACCGGGATCTCCTACTCCTACCTGTCGGCCATCGAGAACGGATCGAAAGTCCCCTCGGCCAAGATCCTCCACATCCTCGCCAACCGGCTCGGACTCCAACCCCACGAGCTGTATTCCGCAGCAGAGGCCCGCCTGGCTCGCGGTCACCGACCCTCCGAAACCGACGCCGACGACGCTCTCATCGACGCACAGGAGCGTCGATTCCTCGAGAGGCAGGCGTCACGTCTCGGTATGGGCACAACGACGCGTCCGGACGAGCTCCACGACCTGATCGACCGCCTCGGCCCCCGTGACCGCGCCCTCATCCTGGAGACCGCTCGTCGCCTCGCCCGGGACGAATGACGACGCCCGCCGAGACCGGCGTTCTCCATCGGCGGGTTGTGAGTTCGGACGAGGCACCACGACGATGAGCGTCCTGGTTGAAGCACACTCGATCGTCGTCAGGAACGACTCGCTCGAAGCTCGCTTCCCCGGTGGACTCGTCGCCTACAGAGACTCGGTCCCGAACCAGACGTTCTGCACCGACGGATCGCTCACACGGGTCGGCTTCATGGCCCCCGCCGACGTCGCACATTGGTTCGAATCCGTATTGGTGGAACACGGCCTCGGAATCGACCCCTCGACGGGGTTCTCAGCCACGACCGTTGTCGTTGACCAGATGAAGGGTCGGACCGGACCTTGCGATTGGATCTCCGTAGCTGATCATCGAGACGGGTACCGGTACTGCTGGCTCTCCGGAACTGATCCTGGAACGTTCGTCGCCCCGGGATACTGGGAACCGTCCTACTCCGCGTCGCTCTCCCTCCTGACTCATGACAACCAGGGATCCCCGATCGTGCTGGGCCCGGCGGAAGACGACGATGCTCCTCCAATCCAGTGGACGACACGCGTGTTCGACTCGCCCCTTCCGGACCCGACCACGCCTGACGACACAACCGGTGACGCCCCCATCGAGATCAGCCAAGAGGGTTCGTTCCTGTACTCCCCGGAGAAGGGGCTTGGGCTTCGGGCCCGTACGCCGCTCGTGGATGCCGCAAGGTTCGTGAATCGAGCCGCAGAGGCTGACCCGGGCGGCGAAGTCACTGTCGACGGGGCCTTTCTGGTGAACATGGCGATGCTGTACGCGGATCGGCCGGGAGTCACCGTGAAGTGGGCCATGAATCGCCGCAGCGATTGGGCTGTCCGACTTCGCGATCGCTCCACATGTCTCAAATATGCCGCCGGACTCGCTCAGCAAACGGCCGACGCGCCAACATTCGCAGAACTGCGAAACAGTCGCGACCTGATGAGCGAAGCAGGCCATTTCCTGAACGCCTACTCGAGTGGACTCATCGAGGACGGCACGTACGCGGCCGCACGGCAGCTACTGGAAGACGCTGAGATCACGTTGGCGACGGACGGGCCGTTCGACGTGCACGTGTTCGAGCAGTTGTCTCTCGAGGAGAACTCACGACGCGCAACCCTCGCTGAGAGCATCGAACTACCTCCGCTCTCAACAATCGAGCACGAACCCGGCACGGCAACCGCAACGAAGGCCGGGCCACCGGACGTGACAGCGCGCCGGTCGGTGATAGCCGCAGCACGCATCACGATATCTGAGATGGAGATGGTTGACGGACAGTTGGTGCACATCGACACGGTTCAACGAAGGAACGTGACAATTGCTATTGACGGTTCGCAACTGTCGATTCGCGGTGACGGCCTCGCCGGGTCGTACGACCTCGCGAGTGTCCGTCAGATCGAACTGGCGCCCGATGGTTCACGGTTGGAGTTCACGACTCCCGAACCGACCACCGGCATCCCCGCGCCGGTACCCGGTACGCACGTCCTCCGTGTGGACGCCTACAGGTTCCGTTCGCCTCGCAGATCCGAACTGAGAGCGTTCAGCGAAGCACTCGCCGAGGCCACACGGCTGGCCCGCGGATTGAGTTGATCGCCAACCGATCCGGCATCGCGCATCTCCAGGGGTTCGCATGATTCCGTCTCCCCTTCGGCTCAGGTACTCCACAGATACGCAACGGGGATTCGTCGGAACAGTTCCGAATCAGGGAGAAGACCGGACTCTCGATTCTGATCGAACAAGCCGGAGACAGTCCGGCGTTGAAGCAGAGATCCAGGCCGACGGTCAACAGCCAAGCGACGGTCAACGGACGCACGCGGGAAGCCACTCGCCGCCAATTCGTAGGCTCCGTCATAGGACAGAGGTCAGAACCTGGGGCGCACAGGTATATGGGCGAGAGTCTGGGGCGCAGCAGGTTGCGGGTTGCCTCTAGACCGTTCGGTCGGTTGGTGTCAGACTTGGGATGGGAAGAGGTTCGTCGCCCGAGCGAGATCGGAGTTGCTGTGGACAATGAGGTGAGTGGTTGGGCTGTTGGTTGGACGGGATTTGCAGGGATCATGATGGTGATGGGCGGCATCTGGTGGATCATCTCTGGGATCGTGGCACTCGCGAACGACACGTTCTATGTCGTTGGAGAGGAGTACATCTTCCAGTTCGATGTGACAACGTGGGGATGGATTCATCTGATCCTCGGCATCGTCGTGTTGGTGGCCGGGTTCTACCTGTTCACCGGTGCAGTGTGGGCGCGCACGGTCGGTGTGATCGTCGCGGTGTTGTGGGCGTTGATCGCGTTTGCGTGGCTGCCCTGGTATCCGGTGTGGGCGATCCTGTACATCGCGATCTCGGTGTTCGTGATCTGGGCACTGACGATGCACGGAACCGACATCGCCGAGAGCTAGAGGTCAGAACCGTGAGGCTGGTGTCGCCGAGACGGCGACGAGCATGTCTGTGACACCAGCCGAACGGGACGACGAACGGAACGGTGTCCCGAGACAGGGCACCGAACGGGACTACGTGACAGACAAAACGTTCGGCGTGACAGCGGCGCATAGGTGATGCCGACATGGGCGGTTTCGGGGTCGCGTGAACCTGCTCCCAGTGCGAGGTTCAGACGACCATCGCTGATCTCTGAGACCGTCAGTCGCGAAGTGGCATCGCCACTTTGAAGACATCCACGGATGGTTCGCCAACGCCCTGGTACGCTGCAGCGATCGTGGCCGCGAGTTCGGATTCGCGGTACTGAACCATGTCGTCGAGTGAACGCCATAGATAGAAGCCGCCGTACTCGCCGGGTTCCAGGCTCTCTAGGTAGTATTTCTGTTCGAGTCCCTCCAGAGCGCGGAATTCGGGCGCGCGTTCTCTCATGATGCGAATTACGTCCTCGCGGTCAAGCTCCGACTTGAGGCGGACAAGCACTGCGTATGTTGGCTGAGACACGGATACTTCACTCCCTTTTTCGATCCGGCTTCCGACGCTAACACGCCGCGTAACGACCCTGCGCACCGCAGGGATCGAAATGCGCCTCGTTATGGGCGAGCATGGCGCCCCGGTCGCTGAGCGTGAGGGTCTCCACCGGGAGGGTGGTGATTCGCTCACACCTGCGCGACGAGCCGTCGGTACTCGTGTCTTCGGTAGACGACGATCCACCTGCTGCCGAATCGTTCACGTTCCTCTGGTGTGGAGCGTCGTCGAAAGCGGCTTACGGGTGTCCAGCCCTGCGGCGTCAGCTCGAGCAGGTTCGCCTGTGCCCGACGCGAGTAGCTGCTCAGGCGATTGCCGGGATACTGGCCACCCCATGTCGATTCAAAGTCGGCGAACGCTTCTTCGGCAGCGTCATCAGACCCG
>JAUVNV010000256.1 GCA_030599515.1 Acidimicrobiia bacterium | reverse complement strand
CGTGAACATGATCACGGGGACGAGAGCGAGACCGATCGCCGCTTCATACGAGATCATCTGTGCAGCGGCGCGCACGGAACCGAGCAGCGGGTACTTCGATCCCGACGCCCAGCCGGCGAGCGTGATGGCGTACACGGCCATCGATGAGAGGGCCAGGAAGTAGAGCACACCGACGTTGAGGTCGGTGACCTGCATCGTGTAGGTCGTGTCCCCGATGGTGATCGGTGCGCCGATGGGGATGACGAGGAAGATCAGCAGTGCCGGGAGGAGAGCCATGACCGGTGCCGCCAGATAGAGCAGCACTTCGGCTCTGTCAGGGGTCATCGACTCCTTGAACATCAGCTTCAGGCCGTCGGCGAGCGTCTGCAGAATCCCGAATGGTCCCGCCCTCGTCGGTCCCAGGCGGTTCTGCATGAATGCCACGATCCGGCGCTCAGCCCAGACGAGCAGCAGCACCGAGGTGAACAGGAAGGCGAAAGCGATGATGACCTTGATCGCTGCGACGATGAACTCGTCCATCAGGAGTCACCTCCCCGAACGACGTCGATGCGCAGCGTCCCAACGGCGCCGAGACCTGCGGTCCCCGCGAGGTTGAACGGCACGTACACGGTTCCCTCGACGAGGCTGGGGTCGATCACCACCGGGAGTTGAACCTCGCCGTCGACGCGGATCACGATCTCGTCGCCTTCGGTGACGGCGAGCACGGACGCGTCCCGCGGATGAAGGTAGGCGGCGCCACGCGACGCGAGTCCGGAGAGGCCCGGGCTGTGCCGCACCATGACGCCGTCGTCATAGAGAACCCGGGCCGTGTGGAGCACGCGGTGGCTGGACGCGACCGGAACGCCACGATCGATCGGCGCGTGCTCGAGAGGCTGCGTGCCGTCAGGTCCCGGGAGAACCAGGCCTTCGCGGTCGTCGCCCCATGACAAACGGTCCCAGGCGACGCCCGCGTAGGCGGGGGCGACCCGGGTGATCTCGGTACCGACCGCCTCGGCCGACGTGGCATCGAACTCGGTCCCCATCGTGGCGGCCAGGTCATTGATGATCGACCACACCGGGCGGGACATACCGGCCGGAGGGACGATCCGATTGATCTTCTGAATCCGCCCCTCGAGGTGGGTGGCGGGGCCCTCGACCTCGCCGAGACCGGCGACCGGGAGGATCACGTCGGCATACGCAGCCGAATCGGACATGAACATCTCAAACGACACGACGAACTCCGCCGCGTCCAGTGCCGCAGCGGCCATCGACGGAACCGGATGGTCCCGCACGGGATCGGCGCCGTTGAGCACGAGGGCGCTGAGTTCGCCGTTCGCGAGCGCTTCGAGGATCCCGGTCGTGTCGAGGCCGGCTCCTTGCGGGAGCGGACCCCAGTGCTCTTCGAGAGCGGCGCGACCGGCTTCGTCGTCGATCGCGACCCGGCCCGGGAGAAGGGTCGGTGCGACGCCCATGTCGAGAGCACCGAAGACATTGCCGCGACGCATCAGGGGGAGGATCTTGGCATCGGGGAGGTCGAGGGCGAAGGCGGCGATCGCCTCTGCCAGGTCCGGGTCCTCGCCGAGTCCGGTGCGTCCGACCAGGGCGATGACGGGTCCTTCGTTGAGCGTCGCACGAGCCGTCGCGTACTCACCATCGCCGGCGGCGAACTTGCGGAGCAACTCCGGTCCCGTTCCAGGCTTGTACCGGATCGTGTGGGTCGCGACATCGTCGAGACCGGTACGGCGTGGATGGAGTACGACGAGGTTGGCACCAAGCTCGGTGACGGCCCGGCGCACCCGCAGATACAGAACGGGGAACTCCTCTTTGAGGTCCGAGCCCCACAGCAGGATCGTCTTCGCCGTCTCGAGATCGTTGATCTCGGCGCGAGGCGTGACGGCCGCAGCGAACACCGGATCGAGTCCGTCTCCGATCTGAGCATCGAGGTGCGGGGTTCCGACGACGGATCGGAGGAACTTCGAGAACGCGTATGCGTCCTCGTTCGTCGAACGGGCGCCGCCGATGCCGGCGACCTTGCCACCCTCGAACGAGCCGAGCCGCTCGGAGACGAGCGTGATCGCTTCGGCCCAGGTCGCCTCTCGGAACTCCCCGTCTGCCTTGACCAGCGGCGTGGTGATCCGGTCCTCGGAATGGACGTGATCGAAGATGAAGCGGTCCTTGTCGGACAGCCATCCGTGATTCGTGGCGTCGTTGTCGACGCCGTAGATGCGGATGATCTCGTTGTGACTCGTCTGCACCGAGATCTTCGAGTGAACGGCATCGACCAGAGAAACGGACTCGACGGCCTCGAGATCCCACGGGCGGGCCTTGAATCGGTAGGGCTTCGCGGTGAGCGCCCCGACCGGGCAGATCTGGACGGTATTGCCGGAGAAGTACGAAGCGAACGGCTCGTCCGGGAACGTGATGACCTGGACGTAGTTCCCACGGTCCGTGAACTCGATGAGAGGATCGCCGGAGATCTCGTCGGAGAACCTGGTGCACCGCGCGCACAAGATGCAGCGTTCACGATCGAGGAGGATGAGGTCGGAGATCTCGATCGGTTTCTCGAAGTGGCGCTTCTCCTCGACGTACCGGGATTCGCCGGCACCGAACGCGAAGGCCTGGTCCTGGAGCGGACACTCGCCTCCCTTGTCGCAGACCGAGCAGTCGAGCGGGTGGTTGATGAGCAGGAACTCGAGGACGCCTTCCTGGGCTTTCCTCGCCGTCTCCGACTGGGTGTGAACGATCATCCCGTCCCCGACCGGTGTCGTGCACGCCGGGACGAGCGCCGACCCGCGCGGCCCTTCGACCTCGACGAGGCAGGCACGGCAGAGACCGACGGCCTTCAAGCGGGGGTAGTAGCAGAAGCGCGGGATGTACGTCCCGGCCGTCTGGGCGGCGTCGATGAGTGGCTGGCCGGACTCGACCTGAACGTCGACGCCGTCGAGGTTGATCGTCACGGTGGTGCGCTCCTCAACCACGGGACACCTCCCCGATGGTGATCGGCGCCCCATTGATCATCGCTTCCACCTCGTCGCGGAAGTACTTCATGATCGAGACGACGGGGGCGGTCGCGGACGGGCCGAGCGGACAGATCGTCGTCATCGCCGGTGGCCAGGCAAGTCCGGGGCTGATGTTGTCGGATACGTCGAGCAGGAGACCGATGTCTTCCGGTCGGCCGTAGCCGTCGAGGATCCGCAGGAGGATGCGCTCGAGCCAGGTCGTGCCCTCCCTGCACGGCGTGCACTGTCCACACGACTCATGGGAGAAGAAGCGGACGAGACGGTG
>JAUVNV010000167.1 GCA_030599515.1 Acidimicrobiia bacterium | reverse complement strand
CGGCCTCTGCGAAGGCCTTCTCGGTATCGCCCTTGCGGATCTTCCGCCAGTGGGCGATGTTGGTGTCGGCCTCCGGGAAGAACCATGGAACGTGGGTGTAGTTGTCGAGATCCGGGTGGATCAGATTGGCGCCCTCGGCCACGGCTCCTCTGGGGTCGAGCAGTGGTGTCAGGACCTCGTACTCGACCTCGATCAGCTTGGCCGCCTGCACCGCCTCGCGATGGCTGCGTGCGACGACCCCGGCTACTTGCTCGCCCACGAAACGGACGTATTCCTGGGCGAAGATGTAGCGGTCTTCCATGTACATGCCGAACTTGTACGGGAAGTCCTCGCCGGTGGCGACCCGCACGACACCCTTCGCCGCTTCGGCCTTGGACGTGTCGATGGAGAGGACCTTCGCGTAGGCGTGCGGGCTCTCAACGATGGCTGCGTGCAGCAGCCCCGGCCCGAAGTCGATGTCGTCGACGAATTGAGCGGATCCACTGATCTTGTCGAGACCGTCGATCCTGACCGCCGGGGTTCCAACGATCTTGAGCTCAACGTCCTCGGTCCCGGCTTCGAACGGATAATCCACGGTCATTCGGTGCCTCCCCTTCCCGCGGCGAGCACGGCATCGATGATCGGCTCGTACCCGGTGCAGCGGCAGAGATTGCCGGCGAGTGCTTCCTGAACGTCATGGCGAGTCGGGTTGGGATTGTGTTCGAGCAGTTCGGTTGCCGACAGGACGATCCCCGGCGTGCAGAACCCGCACTGGAACGAGTTGTTCTCGAGGAACAGGGTCTGCAGCTCGCTGATCCCCTCGTAGCTGATGCCCTCGACCGTCGTGATGTCGTGATCATCGGCTTCAACGGCGAGTACGAGGCAGCTTCGAATCGTCCGGCCGTCCATGAGGATGGTGCACGAGCCGCAGTCGCCTCGCTCGCATCCGATCTTGGGGCTCTTGATCCCGATCCGTTCCCGAAGAACGTCGAGCAGCGTGTCCGCCGGGGCAACGTCGAGTACCCAGTCTTCACCATTGACTTTGATCTTGAGATTCATCGTCATCCTCTCAGATGAGCCGTGTGCCGTACGCGGGTCCCGCGCCGGCGAGTCTCTCGGTCGCTGCGACCAGCCCCCGTTTCAGCATCACTTCGGTCATGTGGGTGCGGTACTCGGCGGATGCGCGCATGTCGGTGATCGGAGTGATCTCGTCGCGAACCATGGCGACGACTTCGGCGACGAGAGCGTCGTCGAGCGGCTTGCCCCGGAGGGCTTCTTCGATGCGGGCCGACCGGATCGGCGTGGGAGCGACCGCCCCGAACGCGACGCGATACTCATGATCCGGGTACGCGATGATCCCGACGGCTGCTTGGGCGAGGTCTTCACCGCCGTAACGCATCAGCTTCACGTAGACACCGCCGTGCGAGCGCAGGGCGATGGTCAGGTGGGTGACGACCTCATCATCGGTGCGTGCCGTCTGACGGAGCCCGACGAACCATTCGTTGATGTCGATCGTGCGATCGCCGTCGGGTCCCGTGACATGGACGGTGGTGTCGTACGCGAGCAGGACGGGTCCGGCGTCGCATGAGGGGACGGCCGAGCAGATGTTCCCGACCATCGTCGCCCGGTTGCGGATGCCCTGGGACGCCACCGTCTCGGACATCTCTGCCAGGAGCGGGGCATGCTCGTTGACAACGTCCGACTCGATCAGGTCCGTGAATGTGACGAGCGCTCCGATGTGAAGATCGTTACCGTCGAGCCTGAGGTCGTTGAGTCCCGGGACGTTCTTGATATCGACCACCAGGTCGGGAGCGATCGCGTCGTCTCGTAGCCAGGCGACGAGATCGGTTCCGCCGGCGAGGATGCGAACGGAACCGGTGTGGTTCGTGAGGATCTCGGTGGCTTCGGCGAGTGTGGCGGGACGTCGGTAGTCGAACTCGTTAGCGATGACCACGAATAGCCTCCTTCGTCGCCCCCGCTGGGGGCATCTTACAGATCTCGGCAGGGGCCTCAGGACCCGTCTTGTGGAGTGGGCGACGGGTCATTGGAGGGTCGCTGCCAGTGCGTTGATTCCCTGGACGAAACACTCGATCGGAGCCTCGACGAGTCCTGCGCCGACCATCCCGGTGCCCGGCACCTTGCCGGCGACGCCGGTGTTGATCTGAGGAAGGACCTCCGTGCGAACCACGCGGGCGGCATCGATGCCCACCGGTGTGCCGCGGAACTCGAGCATCGGGATCTGATACATCGGGTGCTCGGCCATCGTGATCTCGTACATCGCCAGCGTGCGGCGAACCGCACCTGCGGCCGTTCCTCCGACGAATCCGACGATCGCCGGTGCTGCCGCCATCGCGAGTCCTCCCAGGCCCACCGTCTCGGTGATGGTCGAATCGCCGATGTCGGGGCTGGCGTCCTCCTCGGTGAACGAACCGAGGTAGAGGCCGTCGACCGGAGGGGCGGGTGCGATGAACCACTCGTCTCCGGTGCCGGACAGTCTGATCCCGAAGTCGGTGCCGTTGCGAGCCATCACCGTCACGAGGCTCGAGGCCGGCACGCCGGCTGCGGCATCGGAGCCGAGCTTGCCCGAAGCCATGACCAGATTGAGCATGAAGTGGTCGTTGCCGTCGATGAAGTCGAACACCGCCCGTCGTTGGTCGAGGGGCGCATCGGCACCGTCGATGAGCGATCCGGCGATCTCCCTGAGGAAGAGCGACGTCACGGCCCGGTTCCTGTTGTGCCCGTCGTCGCCCATTTGCAGCGCCTGGGCGATCAGCGACTGAAGGTCGATCGGTCCCCGGTTCTCGAGAACGGCGCTCAGCACCGGTCCCAGTACCTCATCCATCCAGTGGAGCCGGTCGATCGCCTCGGGGCCGTACGCGCCGTATCGCAGCACCTTGCCGAGTCCCTCGTTGAGCGTCGAGTAGGCCACGCCGTTTCCGGCAGCGTCGGTGACCATCGCCACCGGCATCGACGGCGACGTCACGCCGGCCATCGGGCCGACTGCCCCGTGATGGTGACATGGTGAGAGCTCGATGTCGCCCCGGGCGGCTTTGGTCGCCGCGTCGTCGGGGTCGTCGGCAAGACCTTCGTAGAGCATCGCGCCGATGATCGCTCCCCGCATCGGTCCGCTGGCGCGCTCCCACTCAAGCGGCGGGCCCGCATGGAGGAAGGTCCGGTCGGTCATGCCCCCGAACACGTCCCTGGCGACCTTGACGTCGACGAGTTGCGGCCGCACAGCGAGCATCCGGCCGATCGCGATCTCATTCGCGTCCCTCATCCGGTCGTCGGAGAACAGAACGTTGAGCGCCGGCTCGGTTCCCTCGTGCGGCGGTCGCCAGTCGGCGCGCTCGACGGCGGGGCCCTGTTCTTCGATCGACGTCGCGAGCATGTCCGTTCCGGCGGTGACGACGACCGGCTCGGTGTCGAGAAGCTGCTTGAGGTCACTCATGATGAAGTCCTTGTCGTCGCGAGGCGCGCCGCCTCGATCGCGGCCACTGCGTTGGAGAGGTACACGGAAGCCCCCGCCTCGTTGAGCATCCTGGCTTGGGCATCGCGACCCTGTGGATCTCCCCTCGTTCCACAGAGCGACACGACGACTGCCACCCCTGCACCAACGACCCGCTCCACGATGGGAGCAAGTTCGGCGGCGGGGTTGGCGTTTGCCCCGTATCCGAGAACAACGTCCATGAGCACCACGCCGACCGACTCATCCTGACCCGCCGCTGCGAGCCGCTCGACCCGAACGGTCTGATCGATCATCGGGTGTGCCCGGCCCTGGGTGTACTCGTCGTCGCCGTAGTCGATGAACGTATGCCCGTTGTCTTCCTCCCGCGTTCCGATCTCTCCGAGAAGCGGCGCTGCTACGTGACGGGCCTCGGAGCGCAACGTCCCGCCGGAGAACAGGCCGCGTACCGACCCGGGTCGGTGATCCCGATCGGCTGCCTCCCATGACCCGTAGAGCGGCCGTGGTAGACCGAGCGCGTCGAGCACCTCTCCGGCTCCCTCTTCGAGCGTTGTCTCTCCCATGAAGGTGATCACGACCGGTGTGGCGCACTCTGCAGCCACGCGGCGGACCTTCTCAGCGACCGGTGCAGCGGGTGGCTTCGAGATGATGACAATCAGTTCGGTGCCGGGATCGGCGTCCAGCGCTTCCAAGGCCTGCAACGTCGACGAGGCGCCTACTTCTTCGGAGAGGTCGTGGCTTCCTGTACCGAGAGCATGTCGGACGCCCACTCCGGCATCGTCGAGCAGCGCGCACATCTCCTGAATCCCCGTGCCGGATGCACCGACCATGCTCACGGAACCCGGTTGAACGGCATTGGCAAAACCGAGACCGAGGCCGCCCACGATCGTCGTTCCGCAGTCGGGGCCCATGACGAGGAGACCATGCTCCAACCCGTACTTCTTGAGCGTGATCTCCTGGGAGATCGGCACGTTGTCGCTGAAGATCATGACGTGCATCCCGTCCTGGAGCGCTTCCATCGCCTCGACGAAGGCATGCTCGCCCGGGACCGAGAGTAGAGCGACGTCGGCTCCGTTGATCTTGGCGGCAGTGCCGATGGTCTTCGCGTCGGGGGCGTCGAGTCCGCCGGAGCGAGCAACCCTCGGCGTGAGCGCCTCCTCGAGCGCTCGATGAGCGGCGGCAACAGCTTCTTCGCTCTCGGCGTGGATTGCCAGGAGGAGGTCGTTCGGACCCACGCCGGTCACCGTGTCCATGTCGAACCCCATGTCGGCGAGCAGGCTCAGGTTGAGTTCCGTCGCCATGGCGACGAGTGCATCGGTGACGCCTTCGACCCCTTGGAGGGCCTTGCTCGCTTGCATCAGCCTGACCGAGTCGTGGTAGCGGCCGGGGTGTATCTCGACTCGAGAGATCATCGATTACCTCCGTTCGAACGCGGGTGAGCCTGGAGAAGTGAATGGGCGCCGAGGATCATGCCTGCGGCCAGCGCCGGTCCTGAGGTGTGGCCGACATGGGTGAGGTCCCGGTGGCTGCTCGCGACGTCGCCTCGGCCGGTGAGGGCCCGCAGCAGGGATCCGGCAGGTGCGGCGACCCGACCTGCGACGGCGTGGTTGATCAGGGCGGCTGAGAACGTCGTCGTTCGGGTTTGTGCAAGTCGCGTCAGCGGACCGGCGATCGAATCGAGCATTGCCGCTGTGTCCGTCCGCTCCAATGCATCACCGAGCGTCCGGGCCGCAGCGAGAGCACCTGCGAGATAGTCGTCGCCTTCGGGAGTGAGGCCCGGGCCCAATCCGATCAGCGACTCCGCGGCAGCCAGGATCGCGGGAGGCGATCCCTCCGATAGCGCGGTAGCGAGCGGTCGGGAGTCGACGTCGGGCACCGTCGCCGGCAGGCCTGCGATCGCCGCCGCAAGCTGTCTCGCGGAGGTTCGTTGGAGGGCGGGCCGGGGATCCCACCATCGCACGACGTCGATCGTCAGTCCCTCGAACAGGAGTTGACCCAGTCCTACGGCAACCGACGCACCGTGCTGCACCGTGCGGAAGGCATCTGCGGCTGCCTCGGCGCCTATCTCGACCCCGTTGGGAAGACGGGTCGCGTCGCGGGTCGACGCAACGACCACTTCGCCATCTACGAGGAGCCAGACGGCATGGCTCGCTGTTCCCAGAACCGTCGCCGGTGTCTGGGGATCAGACAGCACATCGCGGATCGCAGTGCTCGCCACCCCCGGCATCCGAACGGATGCCGGGGAGGAGAGAGTCCCAACCGCACTCCGGGCTGTCACGTTCCGCTATCCGAGATCGACGATCGCGGCAACCGGTCCACCGCCACTCGGGCCCTGATGGATCGCTGCGACGGAGACGAACACAGCGGCATCGTCGACGGCGCCTGCAACGACGCCACCGACCGCAGCCTTGATGTGCCGATGGTGATGCACGTCGGAGTCGTCCAAGGCAACCTGGCGGCGACCCCGGAGGCGTG
>JAUVNV010000025.1 GCA_030599515.1 Acidimicrobiia bacterium | reverse complement strand
TGTGACCGCAGGCCGTGTACTGCCGCGCTGTCCGGGTCGATCCGGTTGGCCTTATCTCCCGGGACCCGATAGCATTCGGCTCCGCTCCCGGGTCCCCGGGGGTGGTTTCGTTCCGTCTGAGGACTCCCGATGAAAGCCAAGCTGCAGAAAACGTTCACGCCCAAGCCCGCCGACATCGAGCGGAGCTGGTACGTCGTCGACGCTGAGGGTATTCCCCTCGGACGTCTCGCTTCCGAGATCGCCCAGATCCTTCGCGGCAAGCACAAACCGACCTTCGCTCCCCACATGGACATGGGTGACTACGTCATCGTCGTCAATGCGGACAAGGTCGCGGTGACCGGCAACAAGGAGACTCAGAAGGTCTACTACCGCCACTCCGGCTTCCCCGGAGGTCTCCGGAGCAAGACGCTGGCGAAGATGCGAATCGATCATCCCGATCGTCTGGTCACGAATGCCGTCAGGGGAATGATCCCCAAGAACAGGCTCGGTCGCCAGACACTCACGAAACTCAAGGTCTACGCCGGTCCGAACCACCCGCACCGGGCGCAGGAACCGAAAAGTCTCACACTCACGCACGGAAGGGCTGAAGCCTGATGACGAAACCGCTTGTTCAGGCCACCGGCCGCCGGAAGACATCGGTCGCCCGCGTGCGACTTGTCGATGGATCCGGGCAGTTCACCCTCAACGGGAAGAGCCTCGATGACTACTTCCCTGAGGCCGCGCACCGCCTTCGCGTGGTGGAGCCGCTCAGGGTCACCGAACTCGAAGGCCGCTACGACATCAGTGCCACGCTCGAAGGCGGCGGAACAACCGGGCAGAGCGATGCGCTCCGCCTCGGCATTTCCCGGGCGATCGTTGAGATCGACCCGGAACTGCGGCAGATCCTGAAGAAGGCCGGTCTTCTGCGACGTGACGACCGCAAGGTGGAGCGCAAGAAGTACGGCCTCCGCAAGGCCCGTCGCGCACCTCAGTTCACCAAGCGTTGATCCAGGCGTTGCACCCGCACCACGTCGATCACGATGGGGGACGCCAGGATGGCTGAACGGCATCTCTTCGGTACCGATGGCGTTCGCGGCGTCGCAAACGACGACCTCACTCCGGCGATGGCGTTCGATCTCGCCCGCGCCGCAGGTGAGAACCGCGAAGGGCACGTGATCGTCGGTCGTGATACGCGCCGGTCGGGTCCGATGCTCGCGGCCGCTCTCATGTCCGGATTCAACTCGGTTGGTATCGACACCGTCGACCTCGGGATCATCCCCGTTGGCGCCGTCTCTCGACTCGTGCGCGACACGAACGCGATCTTTGGAGTCATGGTCAGCGCGTCTCACAATCCGGCGCCCGACAACGGGATCAAGTTCTTCGGCGCAAACGGGACGAAACTTGCCGATGGCGACGAGGCCGCGATCGAGGCCCGCTTCCTCGCCGGCGAGCCCTGGTTCCGTGGCGTCGGCCCGAAGATCGGCATCCAGACCGTGATGAGCGATGCCATCGAGCGCTATGTCGAGACGATCTCGCGCCCCGTTGAGTACTCGATGCAAGGATTGGAGTTCGTTGCCGACGCGGCGAACGGTGCTGCCTTCCTCGCCGCACCTGCGCTGTTCGAGCGGGTCGGGGCGACCGTCGAATTCATCAACGTCGATCCGGACGGGATGAACATCAACGACGGATGCGGCGCAACCCACCCCGAGCGAGTGGCGCGTAGCGCCGGCGGTCGCGTCGGCCTGTCATTCGACGGTGATGCCGATCGGCTCATCGCCGTCGACGAGGACGGCGTCGTGGCCGACGGCGATGTGATCATGGCGATCTTCGCTCGGTGGATGAAGGAACGAGGACGGCTCAAGAACGACACCGTAGTGGCCACGGTGATGTCGAATCTCGGCTTCCGGAAGGCAATGGAACGCCTCGGGATCAAGGTCATAGAAACGACGGTCGGAGATCGATACGTTCTCGAAGCCATGCGTACCTCACGGGCCGTCGTCGGTGGAGAACAATCAGGGCACGTCCTCCTCGAGGATCGGGCCACGGGCGACGGACTCCGTACGGCACTTCGACTGATGGAGGTCATGGCCTCCACCGGGAAGGAACTTCGCGAGTTGAGGACGGTGATGAGCGCCTATCCGCAGGTGCTCACCAACGTCATCGTCAAGGAGAAGGGCTTCGAAGGCAACGGAGTCATCCTCGCCGCAATCGCCGAGGGCGAGCGCCGTCTCGGGAGCCGCGGGCGACTTCTGGTCCGTCCATCCGGCACGGAGCCGCTCATCAGGGTCATGGTCGAAGCCCCGACGGAGTCCGAAGCCGAAGAAGTAGCCGCCATGGTGGCCGAAGCGGTCCAAGCAGAGCTTGCCTGACCCGGCTCCGCCGGGCGTATCCCGTACTCCGGGTCTTGTTTTTCTACTTTCTGCTTTCTACTTTCTACTTCCTGCTTGTTACTCTCCTGGCAACAACAGACACCGACCGGAGATCAACCCAAGCGCCTGCCCTCGCGAGTCGCGAGGTGACGAGGAAGAGGGACTATCGAACAGTCGGCGGGTGCCCTCTCGGCCGCTCACGGTCGTTACGGGGTTGGGCAAAGCCCGGGAGCGATCCCGGGGACAAAGCCACTCCGAGTGAGGCGGGAAGCAGTCCCGCAGCGCCCTCCGGTCCAATCTCGAGGAGGTCGCGCGCGTGTGCGGAATCATGGGCTATGTAGGCCCTCAAGAAGCTGCCCCCATCATCATGGACGGGCTCAAACGTCTCGAGTATCGAGGCTACGACTCGGCCGGTGTGGCCGTGTCGAACGGGACGATCGACGTTCGGAAAGCCGAAGGGAAGATCGCCGGGCTCGTCGCCCTCCTCGACGAGAAACCGCTGGAGGGGACGGTCGGGATCGGTCACACCCGGTGGGCAACGCACGGCGTACCGAGCGACCTCAACGCACATCCCCACACCGATCCGACCGGTGATTTCGTCGTCGTCCACAACGGCATCATCGAGAACTTCCAGACGCTGCGTGAGGAACTCGAGGCCGGTGGCTCGGTCTTCACCTCGCAAACCGACACCGAGATTCTGGCCCATCTCGTAGCCCAGGAGTATGACGGAGACCTTGCGGCGGCGGTACGGAAGGCGGTCGAACGGGCCGAAGGCGCCTATGCGCTGGTCGTGATGACCAAGAGGGAACCGCGCAAGATCGTCGCCGTGCGCAAGATCAGTCCACTCGTGGTCGGACTCGGAGACGGGGAGACGTTTCTCGCTTCGGACATTCCTGCGGTACTCCACCACACCCGGGATTTCCTCATCATCGAGGACGACGAACTGGTCACCATCACCGAGGAGGGTGCGACGGTCGAGACGATCACCGGCGATCCGGTCGATCGGGATGTCTTGCATGTCGATTGGGATCCCGGGCAGGCCGAGAAGGGTGGATTCGAGCACTTCATGCTGAAGGAGATCCACGAGCAGCCCACCGTGATCACCGAGACCCTCGGAGGCCGCCTTGACGAAGACGGCACCGCCTGGCTCGAAGACGTCGAATTCGATGACGATTTCGCCAGAGGTCTCGACACCGTATGGATCACCGCCTGCGGTACCGCCTATCACGCCGGTCTCGTTGGTCGAGAGATCTTCCAGCGCGTGCTCCGTCTTCCCACGATCGTGGAGTACGCCCACGAGATGAGATACTCCGACCCGATGGTCAAGGAGGGTGATCTCACCATTGCGATTTCGCAATCCGGTGAAACCGCCGACACGCTCGCCGCGGCAAGACTCGCCGCGGAGCGCGGGACGCGCATGCTGGCATTGACCAACGTTGTGGGATCGACGCTCAGTCGCTACGCCGACGACGTTCTCTACACCCGGGCCGGACCCGAGATCTCGGTGGCGTCGACGAAGGCCTACATCGCAATGCTGATCGGTCAATACCTGCTGGCGCTCCGCCTCGGCGTGGCTCGTGGCTCGATCGATCGCGACCGTGCAACAGAGATCTCCCACGGGTTGAACCACCTGCCCGCACAGGTCGAGGAGATCCTCGAGAACGACGAGGCGATCGTCGAGGCCGCGCAAGCGATCGTTGATGCCGATGACATCTATTTCCTCGGGCGCGGCCTCGACTATGCGGTCGCTATGGAGGGTTCACTGAAGCTGAAGGAGATCTCCTACCTTCACAGCGAAGCGATGCCGGCCGGCGAACTCAAACACGGAACGCTGGCGTTGATCACGGAGGGTGTTCCGGTGATCGTCGTGGTGACGCAGCGGGCAACGTACGACAAGACCATCTCGGCAGTGCAGGAAGTCAAGGCGCGGGGCGGCAAGGTCGTTGCTGTGGCATACGACACCGACACGGAGATCGAGAAGTTCGCAGAGATCGTGCTGAGGATTCCGGAGACGGACGATCTCCTTGCCCCTGTCAACGCCGTTGTGCCGCTGCAACTCCTTGCGTATCACGTCGCCCGACTGCGCGGGCACGACATTGACCAGCCGCGTAACCTGGCGAAGTCCGTCACCGTCGAATAGGACTGAGCCTGCACCGGAACGTCTGAGACAGGGAGCGAACGAATGGGGATCATGGGACTCGGGGTGGATCTCGTCGAGATCGATCGCGTCCGGGCCCTGTTCGATCGCTACGGCGATGCGTTCCGACGGCGCTGTTTCACCGATCATGAGTGGGAGTACGCTTCCCGGTTCCGCGATCCTTCCGCACGCCTGGCGGCGAGATTCGCAGGCAAAGAGGCGGTCATGAAGAGTCTCGGCACGGGGTGGCGTCATCTGAGATGGGTTGATGTTGAGATCACCGGAGGAGGGCGGCCACGGGTGGTCCTGACTGGCCGGGCGGCCGAACGGGCGAAGATGCTCGGTGTGACCGAGATCCTCGTCACGATCACACACACTCGCGACCAGGCCGTCGTGATGGCGATCGCTGTGAGCGACGAACGCTGACCGACCGTCGTTTGTGTCTACGGCACGAATAGTCATGGTCCCAGACACGAACGTCTGCCTCTCCCAGAACTCTGATCATCGTTCGTGCTTGCGGCACGGATAGTCATGCTTCTAGACACGAGCGATTGGGCCACTGGATTGAGATCCTGCTTTGAGGATAATCCGGAGAACTTCGGCGGGGTCGTCGCTGAGCATCCGATAGGTGAAACGCAACACCCGGTAGCCGTTGGCCACGGCCAGGTTGTCCCGGCGGCGATCGTTCTCGAAGTCGGCCCGCTTCGTGTGATATGTACGCCCGTCACCTTCGACGATGAGTGACCACGACGTGATGAATGCATCCACCCTATGAGGCAATTCGTGCCACCAAGAAAGCTTCGCCTGACTGTCGACGGGCGGGATCCGAGGATCACCGAGCACGCTCATCAACAGCACTTCGAGAACGCTCTCGGACGGCACGTAGTCGCTTGTGATCTCCTCGATCGCCTCTCGAAACGCAACCGTTCCCGCGAGACGACAGCCGTGGTAGCCGTCGAGGACAGCGCGGAGATCTTCGACGGCTACCTTGCCGCGAACAAGAGTGTCGTCGATCGTTCGCTGCAGCCGATCCGGTCGAAGATGAGACGCGAGGTCGAACAGCGTGGTCGGCGCGTCCGTGGTCGGTATGCGGTCGATGAGAACGAGCTTGAGTGTCCTGAAGTCCGATCGGCGTCGAACGACTGCGAGTCTGCTGGCGGCACTCCCACCCGTGGGAACGGTGATCTCCGGTCTCGCCTTCCGGCAGTGGGGCATGTCGTGGAGGACCCCGGCTGTCACCCCCGACGCGCGAGCCCGATTCTTGCTGAGGATGGCGGCCATCACCTGCCGATGCCACGTCGGCGGTGACGAATCGAGTGCGTACACGCCGCGATCGAGGACGATCCATGCCCCGCTGGCTCTTCGGTAGTCGATCTGTCCATGGGTGGCTCCAGCGACGACGGCCTGGCGGTGGCTGAATACCCCATGCTGCCGATTCGCGAGGGTGGCGAGCTTTCGGTCGATGTCTGACACGACTGCAACATGCCACATGCCGGAGGTCGTTGGAAGGCATGTGACTGCCGCCATCCGACGTTTGTGTCTCGGAGCAGGATTATCCGTGCCCTAGGCACAAGCGATGACCGGTGTTCGGGGTGAGGCAGACGCTTGTGCCTGGGAGCAGGATTGTCCGTGCCCTAGGCACAAACGACGGTCGGGTGGGGAGGGGTGACGCGAAGCGGCCGCTCCGAAGAGCGGCCGCTTCGCTGGTCGGACCCGTCCCGGGGAGGGGATTTCTGCAGAGTGCGGAGATAGGCGACGATGTTCTGCAGATGAGATCCGATGTCCGGGGGATGTCACCTTTCGGTGATGTGTCCACTCCCACCGGGGGTACCGGATCACGTACGGGCCGACCGGTTCTCGATTTCGCTTTCCTGACTGGTGCCGCTCTTCTCCTGGCTCGTGGTCGGGGCATCTCATCCGCCGACCAGATCTCTTCCGCGTACTGAGCGTACGCGTCAAGCCGGCACCGCCCTAGAGTCGAATGGCCCCCTTCCTTGCGATTGCATTCGGAGTCGCGAGGCACTCACACTCGTTACCCTGCCTCCTATGCGCCCTTCCTGGATCGAGATCGACCTCGATGCGATCGAATCGAACGTGCGGGCCATTCGCGACGCCATCCATCCGACCGTCGTGTGCGCCGTCGTGAAGGCCGATGGGTACGGCCACGGTGACGTGAGAACAGCACAAGCAGCGATCGAGGGAGGCGCGACCCATCTGGCCGTCGCACTGGTGTCTGAAGGCGTGCGTCTTCGCGAGGCCGGGATCGAAGCACCGATCCTCATCCTGTCCGAACCGCTGCCGGAGGAGCTCGACACCATCGTCGGATTGTCGTTGACTCCAATCGTCTATCGCCGCCACTTCGTTGAAGGCGTTGCCCGGACCGCAGACCGTCTCGGCCGCGCCCCGTACCCGGTCCACCTCAAGGTCGACACCGGGATGCACCGCGTCGGTGCCTCCCCGACCGAGGCGATCGACCTTGCCAGACGGGTCGATGCTGACGAACGGCTCACTCTCGAAGGAATCGCCACCCACCTCTCCGTTGCGGAGGAAGATGCTGAGTTCACCGCCGGCCAGATCGGTGCTCTCGCTCAGTTTCGAGACCTCCTCGTATCCGAGGGCATCGACGTCGAGTACGTGCATGCGGCGAATACCGCAGGGGCCCTCGACCATCCGGAGGCTCGGTTCGATCTTGCTCGAATCGGACTCGGTATCTACGGGCTTCGGCCGGCTCCGGAGACCGGCCGTGAAGTTCCTCTCACTCCAGCCATGCGAGTCATTTCGGCGGTCTCGTTCGTGCAGCGGCTCCCCGCGAGCGCACGCCCGTCGTATGGACGCGCTCGACCCCTCGAGCGCCCATCGACCGTCGCGACCGTCCCTCTCGGATATGCCGATGGCATCCCACGCCGGCTTTCCTCGCTCGGCGGGGAAGTGCTGATCCGCGGGAAGCGGTATCCGTACGCCGGTACCGTGACGATGGATCAGGTCATGATCGACGTCGGGGATGATCCGGTCGAAGTGGGGGACGAAGTGGTGTTCATCGGGACACAAGGCGACGAGGAGGTAACGGCGACCGAGTGGGCCGACCTACTCTCCACCATCAACTACGAAGTCGTCTGCCAGTTCGGGCCAAGACTGCCCCGCCGGTACGTTCGCGGAGGATCCTGATGGCGTATCCGACGATCACAGCCGTACCGGGTGTCGCCGTGGGACATCACACCGATCTCGTTGCCGCCACCGGGGTGACGGTGCTGGCGTTCCCGGAACCCAACGTCGCCGTCGTGGATGTGCGAGGCGGAGCGCCCGGTACTCGCGAACTCGGCACCCTCGATGACGCCATCAAGCCCGTCACGATCAACGCTCTCGTTTTCGCAGGAGGGTCGGCGTTCGGCCTCGCCGCAGCGACCGGCGTGGTCGCAGAGATCGAAGCAGAGGGGCGTGGTGCACCCACCCCCGCCGGGCCGGTGCCGATCGTCCCATCGGCGATCGTGTTCGATCTGATGACCGGAGATCAGCCGGGACGGCCTACTCCTGAGGATGGAGCAGTTGCATACCGGAACCGCACCACCGAGCCCGTCCCTCTCGGTCGCGTCGGGGCTGGCACCGGTACGACCGTCGGGGCATGGCGCGGCCCGACGGCGATCCAGGTCGCAGGCGTGGGGTCCGCGGCGGTTACCGTCGGTGATGCCACGGTCGGGGCGCTGGTGGTCCTCAACGCCGCCGGCGACGTGTTCACCCTCGAAGGAGAGTCACTCACGGGAGGCGAGCCGGCGTCGCTGGCGCCGCCCGTCAACCCATCGTTCGGGGACAACACGACGCTCATCTGTGTCGCGACAGACGCAGGTGTCGGGGACCGCAACGAGCTGCGTCGGGTCGCCATTCGGGCCCATGACGCCCTCGGTGCCTGTGTCCGACCTACGCATACCCGGTACGACGGGGATTCGGCGTTCGTCGTGTCGTTCGGTTCCAATTTCGCCGACATCGACGCCGTGCAGCAGGCTGCCTTCGTGGCCGTGGGTCGGGCGATCGAGTCCGCTCTCGGCGACTCCCGGGATCCGGGATGAGCGCAGACGCCATCGCGAGGCTCGATGAACTGCGCGCTGAAGCACTCGCCTGCACCGCATGTCGGCTTTCCGAAGAGCGCACGCAGGTTGTATTCGGCGACGGGAACCCGGAGGCCGACGTGGTGTTCGTTGGCGAAGCTCCCGGGCAGCGTGAGGATG
This sequence comes from Acidimicrobiia bacterium, assembly GCA_030599515.1. Classification (GTDB taxonomy): domain Bacteria; phylum Actinomycetota; class Acidimicrobiia; order Spongiisociales; family UBA5794; genus JAHEEL01. The sequence goes on along the minus strand of JAUVNV010000025.1, from coordinate 8,034 downwards.
AACGGGGTGTCCCGTTCGTCGGTCGATCCGGCCAGCTTCTCGATCAACTGCTCGGTGAGGTAGGGCTCGAACGAAGGGACGTCTACATCGCCAACGTCGTGAAGTGCCGCCCTCCGAGCAACCGGGACCCACGACCCGACGAGATCGAAGCATGCAAGGGATACCTCAGCGAACAGCTGCGACTCATCGATCCAAAGGTCGTCGTCACTCTTGGGAACTTCGCTTCGAAGCTCCTCCTCAAGACCGAGGCCGGTATCACGCGCGTGCGCGGCACGGCCTACGAATGGTGGGGGCGCTACCTCGTGCCGACGTTCCACCCGGCGGCTGCTCTGCGAGGCTCTGCCCAGGTCCTCGAGGACATGAGGTACGACTTCGCTCTCATCCGCAACGCTATCGACGGTAACCTCGACCGCGAGGCCGAAGAGGCCGAAACCGAAGCCGCGATCAAGCCCGACGTCGACCCGGAGCAGCTCGGTCTGTTCGGCGGCTGAGATGAGCATGATCACCACACGAACCGATTCCCCCGAAGAGACACTGGCCCTCGGCCGGCGCCTCGCGTCGGTCCTAGGACCGGGCGACGTCGTGTTGCTCAGCGGTCGGCTCGGTACGGGCAAGACTCTGCTCACCTCCGGCATCGCAGAGGGGCTCGGCGTGCCCGACCCGATCTCGAGCCCGACCTTCGTCATCGCGCGGATCTATCTCAATGGCTTCGTGCCGTTCGTTCATGCAGACGTCTACCGGCTCGGATCGATTCTCGAGTTCGAGGACCTCGATCTGGAGGAGACGGCTGCGAATGGCGTACTGGTCATCGAGTGGGGAGAGGCGATCGAGGACGCGGTTTCGATGGATCGGCTGGTTGTTGAGATCGAGATCGACGGTGAGACCGGACGAAGCTTCCGGATCATTCCGTTCGGTTCGTGGCTGGATCGGTCGTTGGAGGAAGTTGCGTGAAGATCCTCGCCATCGAGACTGCAACGCCCGCGTCGTCGGTCGCTCTTGGCGACGGCGGATCACTCGCAGCCATGAGCGTTCGTGTCGATCGGCGTGGACATGTTGGTTTCCTGATGCCGGCCGTCGATTTCTGCTTCGAGCAGACGGGTTGGAGTCGGCACGCCATCGATGCCGTTGCCGTCGACGTCGGACCGGGTCCGTTCACCGGCATCAGGGCGGGGATCGCGACTGCCCAGGCGTTCGCCGCCGGTGTCGGCGCGCCCGTCATCGCCGTCTCCTCTCTGACCGTGCAAGCGCTGCGTGCTGCGACCGGGCGGCGGCGGATCTGGTCGGTCGTCGATATGAGGAGGGGACAGGTCGCCGCTGCCCCTTATCGACCGCTCCCGGGCGGTGTCGCCCCAGACGGTTCCGCCGAAGTGCTGGGTGCCGAGGAGTTCCGGGCGATCCTTGACACTGATGAGGCAGACACGCTCGTCGTCGGTGATTGGCAAGCCTTGCCGGAGACGATGTGGGGTGGACTCCACCGAGTTCGGCGCGGTCGGCCTCGCTATCCATCGGCCGACGTGATGCTCGAGATCGCCGCCATTCGGGCCGCTCACGGCGAGTTCGTTGCAGCCGAGGATCTGCGGCCCGACTACATGCGCGAACCCGACGTGCAGATCAGTTGGAAGACGTTCCGTTCAGAGGGACTCTGGCCGTGACCATCCGAACCATGTCCCGCAGCGATGTTCCGGCGGTCGCGACGCTCGAACGCGAGATCTATCCGGAGCCGTGGTCGGCAAGGATCTTCTTCGACGAATTGGCCCAAGGCAACCGCACGTACATCGTGGTGACGAGCGACGCGGAAATCCTTGGATACGGTGGGTTGATGCTGATCGAGGACGACGCCCACATCACGACACTTGCCGTCGTTCCCGGATTCAGGCGCATGAGACTCGGGACGCGACTCCTGCTCACTCTCGTCGAGAAGGCACTCGCCGCTGGCGCGCGACACCTCACGCTCGAGGTTCGGGCGATGAACACGGACGCGCAGAGGCTCTACGAGCGATTCGGATTCGCTCCGGTCGGCAAGCGGAAGGGCTACTACGCCGGTGAAGACGCCATCGTGATGTGGGCTCTCGACGTCGACGCCGAGGAGTACGGCCTTCGGCTCGAGGAGATCCGCGGCGAACTGGCGACGGAGGCAGCATGAGCGATCCGCTCGTCCTCGGGATCGAGACCAGTTGCGACGAGACCGGCATCGCGGTTCTGGAGGGCTTCGATGTCCGCTCATTCGTGCTGGCTTCACAGACCGAGGAGCATGCCCGCTTCGGCGGTGTCGTCCCCGAAGTCGCGGCCAGAGCGCACGTCGAAGCGATTCGGCCCCTGGTCCATCAGGCGCTCGCGAGCGCCGGCGTTCATCCCGATCAGCTCGATGCGGTCGCGGCAACCCGCGGTCCCGGTTTGATCGGCGCGCTCATGGTCGGTTACGCGTTCGGCAAGTCGCTGGCGTGGACGCTCGAGAAACCGCTCTACGGCATCGATCACATGGAGGGGCACCTCTATGCGCCGCGCCTCGAGTTCGAGGAGTACCGGCCTCCGGCGATTGTGCTCCTCGCATCGGGAGGACACAGCCAGATCGTCCACGTCCGTGAGTGGGGCGACTATGAGACACTCGGGACGACGATCGACGATGCGGCAGGCGAGGCCTTCGACAAACTCGCCCGGTTCCTCGGCCTCGGGTATCCCGGTGGGCCGGTCATCGATACTGAATCTGAGCACGGCGATCCGAACGCGATCAGATTCCCACGGGCTCTGCGGGACCGCCCGTTCGACTTCTCCTTCTCCGGACTCAAGACCTCAGTGGTCACCTACCTGGAGAAGGCCAAGGCGACGGGCACGCTTCCTCCGAGGGCGGACGTGGCTGCGTCCATTCAGGAAGCGATCGTCGACGTGCTGGTCGAGAAGACGTTCAATGCGGTGGAGGAGACCGGGGTCGAAGCCGTGGGCGGCGGCGGCGGCGTGCTCGCGAATCGAAGGCTTCGGTCTCGACTTAGAGAGGAAGCAGACCGCCGCGGAGTTGGTCTGTTCATCCCATCGATCCAGATGTGCACCGACAATGGGGCGATGGTGGCGGCAGTTGCAGTCGATCGAGTGCGCAGCGGTTCGCCGCCGGACGACTGGGGTGCCGACGTCGATCCGAGCATGCGGTTGGGTTCGTGAACCGGGGCATTCGTCTCGGGCGGATCGGCGGAGTCGAGATCGTTGCCGATCTGTCGGTGTTCGTGGTCGCTGCAGCGATTGTGTGGGTGCTGTACGTCGACATCGGACTCGCATATCCACAGACGGATGCCGCGTTCGCCACGACGATCGCGATCGTCACGGGGATCCTCTTTGGCCTTTCAGTGCTGGTCCACGAAGGAAGCCACGCAGTACTCGCGAAACGTCGCGGTCTTCGTGTGCGTCGCATCCAACTCCTCGCGTTCGGCGGGTACACGACGATCGAAGGGAAATCGGAGAATCCGTCCGACGAGTTCTTCGTATCGATCGCCGGACCCGTTGCCTCCCTGGCGGTGTCGGGCGTTGTCTGGCTGGTCGCCGCCGTCGCAGGGGGCATGCCGGAGGTGCAATCGTCGATCCGATTCCTTGCGTTCGCCAACTTCTTCATCGCCGTCTTCAACCTCCTGCCCGGATTCCCTCTCGACGGAGGGCGCGCGCTTCGTGCCGCCGTCTGGCACCTCAAGGGAGACCGGGTGAGAGCAACCGAGATCGCAGTGGCGGCCGGCCGGATCTTCGGCTGGATCGTGATCGGCGTAGCGACCATCGTTGCGTTCACACGCTTCGATCCCTGGGCGCTGCTGTGGATCATCCTGGGGTGGTATCTGCTCCGCAGTGCCGAGGTGGCGGGTCGGCGGGAGCGACTCCTCGCGCGGGTGGATGGCCTGGTCGCCGGCGACGTGATGCGCAAGACGCCGGATCCGGTACCGGGGGAGATGCTCGTTGGAACCGTGGTCGACCTCTTCCAGATCGGCGCTCGCCTTCGATCGCTCCCCGTCGAGGTCGATGGCAGGATCCGGGGTGTGCTGGGTGAATCGGAACTCGACCGACTCTCTCCAGCGCGTCGAATCTCGATGCGTGCATCGGCGGCGATGGCGAAGATCGGGCCCGGGGACGTGATCGACGTCCGCATGCCGCTCGACGTGATGGCCAACAGGAAGCCCGGGAAGACCGGCCGGTTCGTCGTCGTTGAAGATGGGCGTGCCGTGGGGATCATCGAGAGTACGGACCTGGAGTCGGTGGTAGAAAGTAGAAGGTAGAAAGTAGAAGGTAGAAAGTAGAAAGACAGGACCCAGCCTCTCCGGTCCCTCCTACTTTCTACTTCCTGCTTTCTACTCCTTCTGGCACTCACTGTCACTGAGTGCTAGAACCGTGTTACCATTAGCACTCGTAATGACCGACTGCCAGCTACGAAGGAGAAGTCGGATGAATTTGAAGCCTCTCGGCGATCGCATCGTCGTGAAGCCGCAGGATGAAGAGGAATCTCGCACAGCGAGCGGCCTCGTGATCCCGGATACGGCCAAAGAGAAGCCACAACTCGGTGACGTACTCGCCGTGGGACCGGGTGAGTTCAAAGATGGGGAGCGGATCCCCATGGACGTCAAAGTCGGTGATGTCGTCTTCTACTCGAAGTACGGCGGCACCGAAGTGAAGGTCGAGGGTGAGGACTACTTGATTCTGTCCGCCCGCGACGTTCTCGCTGTTCTCGCCTAGGAGGGTTCACTCAATGACAGCAAAGGAACTTCGTTTCAACGAGGAGGCCCGACGGAGCCTCCAGACAGGTGTCGACAAGCTTGCCGACACCGTCAAGGTGACGCTGGGCCCCAAGGGGCGCAACGTCGTGCTCGAGAAGAAGTGGGGCTCGCCCACGATCACAAACGACGGTGTCACGATCGCCAAGGAGATCGAACTCGACGACGCCTTCGAGAACATGGGCGCACAGCTCGCCAAGGAGGTCGCCGACAAGACCAACGACGTTGCCGGTGACGGCACGACGACGGCAACAGTGCTCGCCCAGGCGTTGGTCCATGACGGACTCCGCCTCGTCGCCGCCGGAAGCAACCCGATGGAGATGAAGCTGGGCATCGAAGAGGCCGTCGCAAGGGTCATCGAGAACATCGCCGAAGGTGCGGTGCCGGTGTCGAGCAACGACAAGGACGCCATCGCGTACGTCGCGGCGAATTCCGCGGCCGACAAGGTCGTCGGTGACCGCATCGCCGACGCGATGAACAAGGTCGGCAACGAGGGTGTCATCACGGTCGAGGACAGCCAGACCTTCGGTGTCGAGCTCGAATTCACGGAGGGCATGCAGTTCGACAAGGGCTACATCTCGCCGTACTTCATCAGCGACGTCGACCGTCAAGAAGCCGTCCTCGAGGACCCGTACGTGCTGATCGTCAACTCGAAGATCAGCTCGGTCCAGGACATGCTGTCGATCCTCGAGAAGGTCATGCAGTCCGGCAAGCCGCTGCTGATCATCGCTGAGGACGTCGAGGGTGAGGCGCTCGCGACGCTCGTCGTGAACAAGATCCGTGGCACCTTCCAGTCCGTGGCCGTCAAGGCCCCCGGATTCGGTGAGCGCCGCAAGGCTCAACTCCAGGACATCGCCATCCTCACCGGTGCGACCGTCATCTCCGAAGAGGTCGGTCTCAAGCTCGATGGGGTCACGATGGACTTGCTCGGCAAGGCCCGCAAGGTCGTCATCAGCAAGGACGACACGACGGTCGTTGAGGGCGCAGGAACCCACGCCGACGTCGAGGCCCGCGTCAAGCAGATTCGCCAGGAGATCGACAACTCCGACTCCGACTGGGACCGTGAGAAGCTCCAGGAGCGTCTCGCCAAGCTCTCCGGTGGTGTCGCCGTCATCAAGGTTGGCGCCGCGACGGAAGTCGAACTCAAGGAGAGGAAGCACCGCATCGAGGACGCCATCATGGCGACCCGCGCTGCCGTCGAAGAGGGCATCGTCCCCGGCGGTGGTGTTGCTCTGCTTCGCTCCGGTGGAGCGATCGACAAGCTTCGCGGTGGAAGTGACGACGTGAAGGCCGGGCGCCAGATCGTCAAGCGTGCGCTCGAGGCTCCGCTCCGTCAGATCGCGGTGAACGCCGGCTACGAAGGCGGCGTCGTTGTGAACAAGGTGCTCAACGAGTCCGAGGGCAACGAGGGGTTCAATGCCATGACAGGTGTGTACACCGACCTCATCAAGGACGGAATCATCGATCCCGCCAAGGTGACCAGGTCGACGCTGCAGAACGCCGCTTCGATTGCGGCCCTGCTCGTTACGACGGAGGCGCTCGTCGCGGAGAAGAAGGAAGACACTCCTGCGATGCCCGTCGGCGGTCACGACGACGGCGGCATGGGCGGTATGGGGTTCTGAGAAGCAGACGACAGCTGACAGCTCACAGCTGACAGCCGGAACAGAGAAATGGGGCGGCCCGAAGGCCGCCCCATTTCTGAGTAGCAAGCAGCAAGTAGCAAGACACAAGCTGCAAGCTGCAAGCAAGGGGGGATCCGTCACCGGATACGGACTACCGGATACCGGATACCGGACACGGACTACCGGATACCGGATACCGACTACCGACTACCGAGTACCCCTTGTTCCGCGAGCTGGTCTTTCACGGCAGGCCACTCTGTCTCGAGCAGGCTCCATGTCGTGTGGTCGAGCCAGACGTCGCCGACCTTGACTTCGTGGCGCAACGTGCCTTCGAGCGTGAACCCGAGGCGCTTGGCGATTCGATCGGACCGCTCGTTGCCGACGGCAATCCGCAACACGATCTTGTGGTAGTTGAGCTCATCGAATCCGAGCTGGATCGTTCGGGCGGTGACTTCGGTCCCGATGCCTTCGCCGGTGAGATCCGAACGGACCCAGTATCCGATCTCGCCCACTCGATTCGCGGGAGAGGTAGGCCAGATCGAGACGTTGCCAACGTGGAAGTCGGGTTCCTCGTGGAGGCGGATGGCGAAATCGAAGGCGCGGGCGTCATTCCACGCCGCCGCAGAGTCGCGCACGAACCGCTGAGCGACCGAGCGGTTGTAGCCCATCGCCCACGGAAGCCACTCCTCGAGTTCAGGCAGAGACGCTCGGACGGCATCGTGCATCGGGCCCACATCGCGGCGGCGAAAAGGGCGAATAGTGAACCGCGGCGAGTGCCGCGGTCGGCTGTGGAGATGCTGCGCCATCGAACGCAGCCTACCGACGTATGCTCACTTGATGGATCTATGGGATCGACTTAAGCGGCTTTCGCCGGTGGCGTCACCACCGGAGGCTCGCTACGCCGTGCTCATCCCGCTCTACGAGGACGCGTTCGGAACACCCCGGATCGTCTTCACGCGTCGCCCCGAGCACATGCGGACCCACCCCGGTGACGTCGTGTTTCCAGGGGGTGGTAGGGAAGAGGGAGAGGACGCCGTCGCGACTGCGAAACGAGAGGCGTGGGAAGAGGTGAGACTCCCCCCGGGGAACGTCATCGAGATCCTCGGTGGACTCACTCCGGTGACGACCCGCGATCGCACACGGCTCATCGTGCCGGTTGTGGCCAGGATCGACCGGCCCGACGAATTGATAGCGGATCCTGCCGAGGTTCACAGCATCATCGAGCCACCGATCGACCACCTGCTCGATGATTCGCGATGGGTCTCCCAGAAGTGGCACGGTCACGATCTGTGGTTCTACGAATTCGAGGAAGGAACGCTGTGGGGAGCAACCGCTTTCATGGTGAGAGAGCTGCTGGAGTACTTGAGATGAATGAGAGACCAGCGGACAGCGGACAGCGGACAGCGGACAGCCAACAGCCAGACGATTGGGTGCGCTGCGGGTCTGGCTGTCCGCTGTCCGCTGTTCTCTCATTCATCTCAAGTACTCCAGCAACTCTCTCACCATGAAGGCGGTCGCTCCCCACAGCGTTCCCTCCTCGAAATCGTAGAACCACAGATCGTGACCGTGCCACTTCTGGGTGACCCATCGCGAATCATCGAGCAGGTGGTCGATCGGTGGCTCGATGATGCTGTGAACCTCGGCAGGATCCGCTATCAATTCGTCGGGCCGGT
>JAUVNV010000133.1 GCA_030599515.1 Acidimicrobiia bacterium | reverse complement strand
GTCCGGCGCGTTGCCGAACTCACGTTGAACCCGGGTATCAACGCCCAGGACGGCTTCCTCACCTCTCACCTCGAACGTACCTTCTACAAGCACGAATCGGGCCTCATGCGCGAGTTCCTCGGTGCACCCGACGACATCATCGAATGCCCCACCGAAGCCCAGCGGGTGCTCTTCGGACCGACGCGGCGCCGGGTTCCGTCGATGATCGATCTCGCGAATCCTGTGCTACTCGGACCCGTTCAGAATCAGGAGCACTACATGAACGGCGTCATCGCACGCCGGAACAACTTCTCCGAAGAGATCATCGGCTTCCTCGAAGAGGCGTACGCCGAGTTCGCCCGTCTCACGGGCCGTTCCTACGGACTCATCTCCGAATACCGCACCGACGACGCCGATGTCGTGTTCGTCTCGCTCGGGTCAGCGGCCGAGAACATCGAAGCCGCGGTCGACTCCCTCCGCGAGAACGATGATGCGAAGGTCGGATCGATCCACATGAACGTCCTACGGCCGTTCCCCGAGGCAGCGATCGTCGAAGCGCTCGCCGGCAAGGGAACCGTTGTGGTGCTCGAGCGCACCGACGACTCTCTCCCAGGCGACAACCCGCTGACCCGGGAGATCCGTGCTGCGATGAACAAAGCCGTCGAGAACGCACGCACCGGCCACGGTCACGACGTTCCGGCAGTCGATGCGGACAACGTCCCGACCATCCTGTCCGGCTCATACGGGCTCGGCTCTCGCGATTTCCGACCCGAGGGCATCCTCGGCGCATACGAATTCGCAACCGGGAGCATCAACCGTACCGACGGCAAGGGCGTCGCGGACGGCGAGCGCTACTTCACGGTCGGAATCGACCACCCCTACGCAGTCATCTCGGAACGTACACCGTCGCTGCTGCCCGAAGGAGCGATCGCGGTGCGCTTCCACTCGATCGGCGGTTGGGGAATGATCACGACCGGGAAGAACCTTTCCGAGTTGATCGGCGCCGTCGGTGATGACCTCATGCAGAGCCACACCGAAGTAGACGACCTGGGCCGACCCAAGGAGATCATCCACGTCTCCGCGAATCCGAAGTACGGCTCGGAGAAGAAGGGCGCACCGACGTCCTACTTCCTGGTCTCTGCTCCGGAGAGGATCCGGGTCAACGCCGACCTGCACCACGTTGACGTGGTGCTGTGCTCCGATCCGAAGATCTTCACGCACGCGAATGCCCTCGAGGGCATCAACGAGGGCGGAACGTTCGTGTGGGAGTCCGACGAGGATCCAGAACTCGTGTGGCAGCGGATTCCTCGCCGGTATCGCCAGGAGATCATCGACAAGAACATCCGCATCTTCACCCTGCCCGGCTTCGAGATCGCTCGGGAGGCGACTTCTCGCCCAGATCTGCAACTCCGCATGCAGGGGAATGCGTTCCTCGGTGCATTCTTCGGGGTCTCCAACTTCCTCGAGGAGTACGGCGTGACGACGGAGCGATTCCGCGAGATCGTCCGCGCTCAGTACGACAAGAAGTTCGGGCGCTTCGGCGACGCCGTCGTTGAGTCGAACATGACGGTGATGATGGAAGGCCGTGCCCGCATTCGCGAGATCCCGTACGGCCCGGTCGATGCTCCCGATCGTTCCTCGATGCGGTCGCCTGCACTCGAAACGTGTGGCACGTGTGCCGTCGAGGTTCCAGAGACGGTTCCCTCGCCGGAGCAGCCGGTGCGCATCCCCATCAAGAGTGTTGGTGCGTTCGACGCAGAATTCAAAGCAGGGCTCGGCTACAACCAGCCGGCGTCGCCCCTCGCGTCAGTGAGTGTCATGGCAGCCGGCACCGGACGGGATGCGTCGAAGTACGTCGCCCGACGAGAGGTACCGATCTGGCTCGCCGACAAGTGCACCCAGTGCATGGACTGCATCGTCGCCTGTCCTGATACGGCCCTGCCGAACACTGCCCAGGACATCGGTACGATCTTGCGCACGGCTGCAAACGGCTACGTCGCGAACCCTGCCGCCAGACTCACCCTTCTTGCCGAACTCGACGGCCTCGAGACCAGGCTCCGCACCAAGATGATGGACATCACGACGGCGAAAGAGGAGATCACTTTCCGTGACGTCCTCGTCGACGAGGTGGCCGCCCTCGACATCGATGAAACGGCGCGCTCCGAGTTCATGGAGGTCTTCGATCGCGTACCGCTCGCCTTTGCCAAAACGCCGCCGATCTTCCGGACACTCGAGCGCCGCGAGGAAGGTCAAGGCGGTCTCTTCGCGATCATGGTCTCCGATCGATGCAAGGGATGCGGCGAGTGCGTCGTCGAATGTGGCGAGCACGAAGCGCTGATCATGGTGCCCGAGACCGAGTTGGAACTCGCCGAACACCAGTCCGGCATCAACTTCCTCGACCTGTTGCCCGAGACGCCGAACAAGTACCTCGGTCGGTTCAACCCGGACGACCCGATGGGATCGCACGCCGCCCAGCTGAAGAACCACCTGATGATCCGCCACGACTATGAGGCGCTCGTTTCCGGCGACGGCGCATGCGCCGGTTGTGGGGAGAAGAGCGTGCTGCACTCCATCGCCTCGATTACCGAGGCGTACATGCGACCGCTCTATCACGCAAGGGCGGACCGACTCGATGAGAAGGCAGATCGCCTTGCATCAAAAGGCGCCGAGCTCCTCGGGATGATGATGGACGAGGAGCCGGGGGGTTACGCATACCTGAAGCGGTCGGTGGCTCACATCCTCATGGAGCTCGGTGGAGACACCGATGCCGACACGGACGCTCGACTCGCCGAGCACGGCGAGATCAGTGATGCCGAGATCGTGGACGCGCTCGCCGTCACACTGCGGCAGGATGCGTTCAACCATCGCGACCTCCAGGCGATCGATGGGACGATCCCCAGCGGCATGTCGGTCATGGCGATGGGCGCTCACACCGGGTGTAACACCGTCTACGGGTCGACACCACCGAACAACCCGCATCCGTATCCGTGGATGAATTCGCTGTTCCAGGACGGCGTCACCGTGTCGTGGCTGATGGGGGAGGGCTTCATTCTCGACCACGCTCGAAGGTCGGTAGTCCCCGAGCGCCTGGCGGACCGGCTTCTCGACGAGGGCGCCGCTCCGATGGTTGAGAAGGACTACTTCCAGCTGACGCACATGACCGACGCTCAGATGACCGACCGCGAGATCCGGGAACTCCCGAAGGCGTGGGCGGTCGGTGGCGACGGCGGCATGGGTGACATCGGTTATCAGAACGCCTCGAAGGTCGTTCTCCAGAACCGGCCGAATGTCAAGGTCCTCCTGCTGGACACCCAGGTGTACTCGAACACCGGCGGGCAGAACTCCGATTCGACGCCGATGCCCGGCGGCGGTGACATGAACCAGTTCGGGATCGCAAGCGAGGGCAAGCTGACGGAGAAGAAGGGCGTTGCCGAGTCGTTCATGAGTGGTCACGGATCGCCGTACATCGCACAGGTGTCGATGGCGAACGTCGCCCAGTTCTACAAGGCGATCCTCGAGGGCCTCGACTACCGGGGCACGGCGTTCTTCCAGACCTTCACGTCATGCCAGCCCGAGCACGGGATCGCTGACGACGTCTCGACGGTGCAAGCGATTCGTGTCCGTGACTCGCGCAGCGTACCGCAGTTCATCTTCGATCCCACGAAGGGCGAGATGTACTCCGAGATCGTGAGCCTGGCGGGGAACCCCAACCCCGATCGTGATTGGTACCAGATGGTGTCGAAGAAGACCCGTCGGAAGTTCGCCTACACGGTGGCGCACTATGCGACGACCGAGGCTCGTTTCCGACGACACTTCAGGACGGCGAAGGATCTCGACGGGACGGTTCCGCTGGAGCAGGTCCTGAACGTGGTCAGTCAGTTCGACGTCATCCAGCGCAACGTCTTCGACTCGGAGCACATGGCGTTCGTTCCGGACTTCGGTGTGACGATCGAGTCGGAGGACGACGAAGGGAACGTTCGGACGCTCCTCCTCTCCCGGATGATGGTCCTGTTCTGCGTCGAGCGGCGCCGCTCCTGGAGAATGCTCCAAAGCCGTGCCGGAATCACCAACGTCGACTACGAGGCGCAGAAGAACGTTCGAAAGACGCTCGAGGCCGGAGAGTTCGGGCCGGATGAAGCCCGTTCGGTTGCGGCTGATGGGATGCGCGAAGAGTTGACCGCAGCCGGGGTAGAGCTCGACTGACCGCGGAGGGCACTTCGTGCCCGGTAGTCGGTAGCGGTAGCAAGTAGCAGGACCCAAGACCCGCTTTGGTCCTGCTACTTGCTCCTTGCTACGAGATGCGGTCGGTGTTCTTCTTGATGGCGAAGATCACCATCACGAGCTCGAACATGATGCGGTACATCAAGACGAGCATCAGGAATGCGAGCCCACCGAAGATGATGGCGCCGATTCCGCTCCAGAACCCGTCGGCGAATCCGCCGAAGATGATGGCAAGCCACATGAGTCCGGCGAATACCATCATGACGATGAATGCGATCTTGACGACGATCGGTGTGACGAACTTCGTGAAACTGAAGTCGAAGATGTCTGCCAAAGTGGCCTTTTCTTCCATGGTTCCCTCCCTGGGGGTCGCTGGTGTTCCCGCATCGTAGGAACCGAAGTCGCGGGGATCGGGTATTTGGGTGGTACCGTCGCTGCTCTCCGTGACCGATCTGCCGCGTACCTCGATGTCGATCACCAACCGCCGCCGGTTCGCAGTGGCTGCCGGCGGCGCGATCGGTGCGGTGCTGCGCGGTGTGACGGGTGAAATCGTTGTAGCGAGCGGATTCGATCCTCTCTGGGCGACGCTCGTCGTCAACGTGACGGGATCGCTGCTCCTCGGTTTCCTTATCGCATGGCACACCGGGCAATCCCGCTCGTCTCCACTCGTGATCCCGTTCGCGGGCGTCGGAGTACTGGGTGCGTTCACCACCTTCTCGCTGTTTTCTGCCGAAGTGTTCGTACTGGTCCGGACCGGGGATCTCTGGCTTGCCGTCGTGTACCCGATCGGCATGATCGGTCTTGGCTTCGCAGCCGCGCTGATCGGGATCCGGACCGGAGGGCCCCGATGACCTGGCTGCTCGTCGGTGGCATGGGGGCGCTCGGTGCGCTCGCCCGATACGGGGTATCCGGAATCGTGCAACGCCGATGGCGGACGACGTTCCCTGTGGGCACGCTCGTCGTGAACCTCACGGGTGCGTTCGCGGCAGGACTGCTGCTTGGTATCACTGCAGGGCGGCCCGTGATCGATGTTGCTCTGTTCGCGGGAGGGGTCGGGTTCCTGGGCGGCTATACGACGTTCTCGACGTGGATGGTCGAGACGGTGCTCGCCACCGAATCGGGCGGACGGAGCGGTATCCGGAGGGCGGGCGAGAATGTCGCTGTTCCCATGGCCACCGGCGTTGTAGCCGTGTGGATCGGGTTCGTCCTTGGGGGATGGGTGTGAGAGCGTCGCGAGCAGTCCGACATGACACCTCAGCGACGTGTCTTGCAGCGACCTAGGATGAGGTGCATGGACGGCGTCACCGAAGGCCGGTTGCTGCGGATCTTCATCTGCGAGGGTGACCGCAGGGGCGGTCTTCCACTTGCCGAAGCCGTCGTCGACGCTCTGCGGGCCGCAGCGATTTCCGGTGCGACCGTCCTTCGCGGTGTAGCCGGATACGGCGGTTCGGCTGTCCTTCACACAACGCACGTTCTCCGTCTGTGCGAGGACCTCCCCATGGTCATCGAGGCCGTCGACACCGCGGAGAAGATCGACGCCGTTCTGCCCGTGATCCAGGAACTCGTCGGGGACGGTTTGATCACCACACAGGAGATCGACATCCACATGCCCGGGTCATCTGACTGATCCGGGCGATCAAGGCTCTTCCATCCGGTTACACCTGTTGATAGGTTGTTGCCATGGCATCACCAACCCGCTCATTCCGTCCGGCGCTCTTCACCTACTTGAATGGTCTCGCCGAGAACAACGATCGACAGTGGTTCGCCGATCACAAGGACCGTTACGAGGAGTACGTCAAAGACGCCGGCCTCCAGTTCATCCGGGACTTCGAGCCATACCTCCATGAGATCAGCCCGCACTTCGTCGCCGACGATCGGACCGTCGGCGGATCTCTGTTCCGCATCTACCGGGACATGCGATTCTCGAAGGACAAGACGCCGTACAAGACGCATCTTGGGATTCAATTCCGACACGAAGCGGCGAAAGACGTCCACGCTCCCGGGTTCTACCTCCATCTCGATCCGGCCGGAAGCTTCGCCGGCGTCGGCATCTGGCGACCCGACGGTCGGTCGGCTCTCGCGATCCGCGAGGCGATCGTCGATCGATCCAAGGACTGGCTGGGGGCGGTGAACGATCCCGACTTCGCCTCGACCTACGCGCTCGAAGGGGAGGCGCTGAAGCGCCCGCCGCGCGGATTCCCATCCGATCACCCGCTTGTCGAAGACCTGAAGCGCAAGGACTTCATCGCGACCGGAAGGCTCTCGAGGAAGACCGCAACCGCTCCGGACTTCCTCGAGCAGTACGCCCAGATGAGCCGGAACGCGGCCGGATACGTGGAGTTCCTGACCAGGTCCCTGGGGTTGCCGTTCTAGGGAAGGGGACGGGTGACAGGCAACAGGTGACAGGCAACAGGAAGACTGGACCTGTGGCCCGTAGCCTGTGGCCCGTGGCCTCTCTCTACCGGCTTTCTTTGACGACGTCTTCTAGGAGGCCGTAGTCGATCTTGACGCCGGGACCCATCGTCGAAGACACCGTTGCGCTGAGAACGAACTTGCCCTTCGTCGTTGCGGGACGCGAGCGAATGATCTCGTCGGCGGCCACGGCGAGATTCTCGAGGAGTGTCTCGACTTCGAAGGAGACCCTGCCGATGGGGAAGTGCACGTTGACGTATCGGTCGTTTCGATACTCCACACGACCCGACTTGAAGGCTATAACGGTCTTGCCAACATCCTGAGTGACCGTGCCGCTCTTCGGGTTCGGCATCAGACCGCGTGGTCCGAGGACCGGCCCGAGCTTCCCGACGACGGACATCATCGAGGGAACAGCGATCACGACGTCGAAGTCGAGGGACT
>JAUVNV010000045.1 GCA_030599515.1 Acidimicrobiia bacterium | reverse complement strand
GGCCCGCCCCATCCCCGTCGCCATGACCGCAGGAGCCGATCGACGCTCAGAACTGGACCAGTGAGGAACGCGGCGATTCCCTCGGCAACCGACAGGTATCGCTCACTGCCCAGGACGGCGCCGGCCTCGGCGAACGCACGAAGTGCGAGTCCGTTCCAAGCCGTGACGACCTTGTCGTCGCGATCGGGGCGAACCCGGGTCGAACGATCCTCCCGCAGGAGACCGTCGATTCGCCGCTTCACATCCCACAGGTCGCTCTCAGCCATCCCGAGCCGCTCGGCGGCGTCGACGACGGGAACCGGAAGGTGAAGGATGTTCGATCCCTCGAAGTTCCCTTGAGGCGTTGCTCCGTAGAGCGTTGCGCCTGCATCGAGATCCGGGCCCAGGACGTCAACGAGTTCGTCCCACCTCCAGACGGCGAACGAGCCCTCTCGGCCGTCGGCGTCGGCATCCTCCGCTGAGTGAATACCTCCCGACGGGTCGATCATGTCTCGGGCGAGGTAGTCGAGTGTCTCGCGTGCAGTCTCGAGCATCCAGGGTTGGCCCAACACCTGCCAGGCCCGGAGGTAGAGCCGTGCGAGGAGGGCGTTGTCGTAGAGCATCTTCTCGAAGTGCGGCACAAGCCACCGGTCATCCACCGAGTAGCGAGCGAACCCGCCCTCGAGGTGGTCGTAGATCCCTCCCCGTGCCATGTGATCAAGGGTGGTCTCGACGATGGCCAGGGCCGTCGCAGCCCGATCACTGTCCGGCCGGAGAACGCCGAATCGGAGAAGGAACTCGAGCGTTGACGGTTGGGGGAACTTCGGTGCCCGACCGAATCCGCCGTTTGATGGGTCGAACGTGGCTGCGATGGCATCGACGGCGAGTTCGATCTGCCCCGGCGACGGCGCGACCACCGAGACGGCGGAGCGGTCGGAGATCAGCCGCGTGATCTCGTCCGATCGGCTGATCAGACCGCCGCGTCGGTGAGTCCAGGCGTCATCGATAGCCCGGAGAACGTCCATGAATGAGGGCATGCCGTGACGTTCCTCGTTCGGGAAGTAGGTGCCGGCGTAGAAAGGCTTGGCATCGGGCGTCAGGAACACCGTCATGGGCCAGCCGCCGTGACCCGTCGTTGCCGTGACGGCGTCCATGTAGATCCGGTCGACGTCGGGGCGCTCTTCCCTGTCGACCTTGATGCTCACGAAACCATCGTTCAGGTAACGGGCCGTTTCTTCGTCCTCGAACGATTCGTGCGCCATGACGTGGCACCAGTGACAGGCCGAATACCCGACCGACAACAAGACGGGAACGTCACGCTCGGCGGCTTCGGCGAAGGCATCGGTCCCCCACTCCCACCAGTCGACCGGGTTGTCCTGGTGCTGCAGCAGGTACGGAGAAGTGGCGTTCGCAAGTCGGTTGGGCATCGATGCGAGGCTACCGCCCTCGCGGTGTTCCACCCGACGGTGTCGTCACCGTCGTTGATTGTGCCGAATCCGGCTATGTCCGTGTCGGGGTGGCGCGTAGAGTGCGAGGTGCGACCAGACGGTCTGGTCGCACCTCGAGGGAGGGACCCTGTCATGGCTGATATCGGCAAGAAGATCAAGTCGGAATTCGACAAGATCACGAAACCGAAGGATGTGAGTATGAGCAAGAGTGCCACACAAGCAACACGGGATGCGCAGCGACACGTCCTGAATGAGTTGGACTTCTCCGACAAACAGAGTTTCGAGGATGCGACGAAGGGCTTCATCGCACCCCTTCCAAACAACGGTGTGATCAAGAACGCCAAGGGCGACGTCATATGGAATCTGCCCGACTTCGACTTCCTTGCCGGCGATGCCACAGCACCCGACACCGTCAACCCGAGCCTGTGGCGCGACGCCCAGATCATGTACCGCAACGCCGGATTGTTCAAGGTCACGGACGGTATCTACCAGGTCTGTGGATCCGATATCTCGAACGTCACATTCATCGAGGGTGACAAAGGTGTCACCGTGATGGATCCATTGATGAGCGAGGAAGTTGCGAAGGTGGCGCTTGACCTCTACTACGAGCATCGACCCAAGAATCCGGTCGTTGCGGTGATCATCACACACAGCCACATCGATCACTACGGCGGCGTCCTCGGAGTCACCACCACAGCCGACATCGATGCGGGCAAGGTCGAGGTCTATGCCCCGATCGGCTTCACCGGTGCCGCCCTCAATGAGGGCGTCGTCGGCGGCAATCGCCAGGGGCGACTCTCGGCTTACCAGTACAGCATGCTCGTCGAACGCGGGCCGACCGGCAACATGACGAGCGGTCTCGGACTCGACACGTCGAAGGGCAACACAACGTTCGCGATCCCCACCAAACTGATCACCGAGACCGGCCAAACCGAGACCATCGATGGTCTGGAGTTCGAGTTCATGCTCGCACCAGACACCGAGGCTCCTGCGGAGATGTTCTTCTACATTCCCAAGTTCAAGGCGCTCACCGTTGCCGAGGATGCGGCGTTCACGATGCACAATGTGTACTCGCTGCGCGGGACCACCGTTCGGAGTGCATACAACTGGGCGAAGTATGTCCGTGAAGCACGTGAGAAATGGGGCGGTGTGGCAGAGGTCATGTACGCGCCGCACCACTGGCCCGTGTGGGGCGCCGATCGAATCGATGAGCACCTCAAGCGACATTCCGCAGCGTACAAATTCATCAACGATCAGGCCGTGCGTATGGCCAACATGGGTTACGACATGGTCGAGGCTGGCGAGATGGTTGAACTCCCGGGCGCTCTCGCCAAGGACTTCTCGCTTCGCAGTTACTACGGCACGATGAACCACAACGTCAAGTCCGCCTATGTGAAGCACTTCGGATGGTTCAGCGGAAACGCCGCGACGCTTCATCCGTTGCCGCGCGTACCTGCAGCCATCCGGTACGTCCAGTACATGGGCGGCGCTGATGCGATCATGGAGAAGGCAAGGGATGATTACGCCAACGGCGAGTACCGGTGGGTAGCCGAGGTGCTCAATCATCTTGTCTACGCCGATCCGGGCAACGCCGAAGCCAAGAACCTGCTTGCCGACACCCATGAACAGCTCGCGTATCAGACGGAGGCCGGCACATGGCGCGGTCTGTATCTCAGCGCAGCGAAGGATCTCCGAGAGGGGGTGAAGGAGCTCCCTACCGTCGATTTCGCGAGTCCAAGCACGATCGCGGCGATGCCGTTCGACCTCTATCTCGACGGACTCTCCACTCGTCTCAATGCGGCTGCGGCGTCGGGGGCGGTCATTGGAGTCAATGTGGAGTTCACGGATACAAAGACGGAGTGGTATCTCGAACTCGAGTACGGAGTTCTCCAGTACTACGAGAACAAACAGGAAGCGAACGCCGATGTCTCGCTGTCGCTGACAGTCGCAGACTTCCGAGGCGTCGCCGAAGGTGAATCGATCCTCGACGACAATATCAAGAGCGGCAAGATCGCCCTCACTGGAAGTCAGGCGAAGCTCGACGAATTCCTGTCGATGTTCGACACGTTCGACGCCTGGTACAACGTCGTCACACCAGTCGACGCCAAGTAGCAAAACGAGGGATCGAAAGGTCTCGGGGCGTCCGGCGTAGATACCGGCATCACCGTGCCGTTTCCTACGCTGGACTCCCGGGTCCTATGCTCGTTGGATGCCTGCTACTCCACCTGCCCACGACGCCATTACCGACAACAGACTGGCCACGGACACCAAGCGACTGACCCAGCTCTTCGGAGACGACGCCGGACTCCTTCCTCTCTGGATCGCCGAGCCGTACGTCGATCTCGCTCCCGGGGTCGTCGTTGCGCTGCAGGCAAGAGCCGGGACTCGGTGGTACGGCTACGAGACGCGTCCGCGTTCGGTGATCGGCTCGTTCTGGGAGTGGATGGCGTCCCGTCACGGATGGGACGGAACTGCTTTGAAGACGTCCGTCAGCCCGAGCGTCGGGACGTCCATCGGTATCCTCATCGAGGAGCGCACAGACCCCGGCGATGGGGTTCTCCTCCAGCCTCCCGTGTTCACCGACTTCAAGCCTCTCATCACGTCGGCGAACAGGACGGCTGTGCGCAATCCGTTGCTTCTCACCGACGACGGCTACCGCATGGATCTCGATGACCTCGAGGCGAAGGCGGCTGAGCCGGCCACGAAGATGATGATCCTGTGCAATCCGCACAATCCGGTTGGGCGCGTCTGGACCCGTGACGAACTCGCGGACGCCGCGGCGATCTGTGCGCGACACGATGTCTTCGTTGTCGCCGATGAGATCCATGCGGACCTGGCTCTCCCCCCGTTCCGATTCACACCTTTCGCGTCGATCGCCGGCGACTCCGGTGTCGCGTGGGCGGCCACCCACGGCCCGATCAAGACGTTCGGCCTTGCGGGCGTGTGTGACACGCTCCTGGTAACGGGAGACGACGACATCTCGAATCTGTTCCGGACGAGGAGCTCGCAACTCCACCTGACCCGCAACAACGTCTTCGGGATGGCTGCATTCGAGGCGGGATACCGCACCGGTGCGGAATGGCTCGATCAACTCCTTGCGCTCATCGCCTCGAATGTCGTGCTGCTCCGGGACCGCCTCCCTCCCGGTATCGAGATCATCGAACCGGAGGGCACGTACCTCGCGTGGCTCGACTTCCGCGGACTCGGCATGGATGTTCCCGAACTCGGCAGATGGCTGAGCGAGTCGGCCCACCTGGCGCTGAGTCCGGGGCATTGGTTCGGACGTCAAGGAGCAGGCTTCGCCCGCATGACGATCGCCACGCCCCCCGCACAGATCGAAGACGCCATCGATCGTCTCACCGATGCCGCTGACGCGATTGATCGTTGAAGGCCTCCGGTGTTATCCGACCATGTCCCTCGGCGACGCTCGCACGCAGACCCCGAATCTCGTGAGGAAATGCTCATGAACCCGAGGATCGGTGTCGTCGGTGGCCTCAACATGGACATCCGGTTGTTTGGGGGCGAACACCGGTCGGAGGACGGTGCGTACCTCGCTGAAGGCTACATCATCGAGCCGGGAGGGAAAGGGTCGAACCAGGCTCGAGCCGCTGCACGACTCGGTGCCGATGCTCTGCTGGTGGGGTGTGTCGGCGACGACGAGTTCGGAAGGCTCTGCGTCGATGCGACACGAGCAGATGACGTCGACACGACCCACGTCCTGACGAAGGACGAGGAACGCACCGGTTTCGTCGTGGTCCAACTCATCGACGGTCGACATCGGTCGCTCGTCTTCACACCCGGTGCGAACTCCCTGCTGACCTGGTCTGACGTCACTCCTGCTCTCGACGCACTCGCCGACTGCGACGTCGTGATCACGCAGAGCGAGGTGCCGACCGACACGGTCGATCGGCTGGTCGACTGGTCCCGGAATGCGGGCGTGCCGGTCTACCTCGATCCGGCCTCTCCGCAGCAAGCGTCGAGACACTCCCTGACCGGCGCAGAGGTGATCACGCCGAACGCTCTCGAAGCCGAAGCGCTCACCGGGCATTCGCTCCACGACGATTCCACCCCGCTCGCAGCAGCCGACGATCTCATCGCGATGGGAGTGCGACGGGCAATTCTGAAACTCGGACCTGACGGGGCACTGTTCGCCGATGACGGATCTGCCACCTCCATCCCGACCGCAGTCGTCGAGGCGGTCGATGAGACCGGGGCCGGGGACGTGTTCGTGGCGGCACTCGCCATCCAACGCGCGCGGGGAGTCGACTGGGCCGACGCGATCCGGTTCGCTAATGCCGCCGCTGCTGTGTCGATCTCGCACAGCGGACTTGCGCTTCCCGGTTTCGCCGAGGTCGCGGCTGTTGCGGAGACAGTCGATCCTCCCATCGTCATCTCCTGATCAGCCGCCCCCGCACACGGGACGCTCCGCGGATCCAGCCGGTGGGTAGAGGGTCACACGGCTGGGTTTGGCGCTGGACGACCGCGGCGCGAGGATGCGCCCATGATCACCGTCGTGACCGGCGCCTCCGGATTCCTCGGCGGAGTCCTCGTTCGAGACTTGCTCGCCCGGGGACACCGTGTTCGCGCCGCGGACATCCGGCGCGGTCCATCACTCGAGGGGCTCGGCGTTGAGTTCGTCACCGTTGATGTCCTCAACTCCGCGAGCTTGCAGCCGGCTCTCGACGGAGCCGACGTCGTTTACCACCTTGCAGCGATGATCTCCGTGACCGGCGATCCGACGGGCAGGGTGCGCTCCGTCAACGTCGACGGCGTCCGCAACGTCGCAGAGACGGCGCTCGCCGTCGGGGTTGGGAGGCTCGTCCACTGCAGTTCGGTCCACGCCTACGACCTCGAAACGACCGAACCTCTGATCGACGAGACGAGTGCGCGCGCCACGCGTCCCGGATTGCCGGCATACGACCGGTCCAAGGCGGCGGGTGAGGCCGCGCTGCAGGAGGTAGTCAAACGGGGCTTGGACGCGGTCGTCGTGAACCCGACCGGTGTCATCGGCCCCTACGACTTCGCCCCTTCCCGGATGGGTCACGTCTTCCTAGCGCTGGCTCAGAGCCGCCTTCCCGCGCTCGTGAACGGTGGCTTCGATTGGGTCGACGTGCGCGATGTGGCCTCGGCGCTGATGACCGCCGAGCAACGCGGACGCAGCGGCGAGAGCTACCTCCTTCCAGGCCATCATGTGTCCCTCCCGGATCTTTCATCGGTTGCCCAGGATGTGACCGGCGTGCCCGGGCCCACCATCACTCTCCCGATCGGGCTCGCTCGCCTGGCGACCCCTCTTACCAACGTGATCGGTCGCCGCACGGCAAGCCCACTCTGGTTCACGACCGAGTCGCTGCACGCCCTGCGATTCTCTCCACCCGTATCCGGCGGCAAGGCGGCCGCGGCGTTGGGCCACCATCCCCGACCCTTCGACGAAACGGTTCACGACATCTATCGCTGGTTCACCGACGAGGGCATGCTGTCCGGGGTCTGACAGGAGCGCCCGCGGTACGCTCCGTCACTTCATGAGTCAGATCCTTGCCCTCACCTCCGCGGTCTTCTACGGACTTGGCGATTTTCTCGGTGGCTTCGCCACCCGGCGCTCGTCAGTTTGGACGGTGACGGCCTGGTCTCAGACACTCGGACTCGGGGTGCTAGCCGTCGGGATCATCGTCGTTCCCGCCACAGCCGTGACCGGTGCCGACATCCTGTGGGGGGCGGTAGCCGGAGCCATCGGTCTCGTCGGTCTGGCAACGCTGTATTCGACCCTCGCGTTGGGTTCGATGACGATCGTTGCTCCCGTGGCGGGAGCGACGACCGCTGTGATCCCGGTCATCGTCGATCTCAGCCAGGGTGCTGAACTCTCCACGCGGCATTGGATCGGGATCGGCCTCGCTCTCGGAGCGGTGCTCCTCATCGGCTTCGACCCCTCCGGCGAACGCACCGACATCCGGATGATCGGGCGGGCGATACTGGCCGGCACCGCGTTCGGTGTCTTCTTCATCGCGCTCGCCCAAACGTCCGAGGCATCTGGTCTATGGCCGCTCGCCGGTGCCCGGGGCACGACGATCCCCATCTCCTTCGCCATCGCAGGGGGTCGAAGAGTCGCAGCGCCGCCCAGAGGTCGCGATCTCGGCATGCTCGCCGTGTTGGGAAACCTGGACATGGCAGCGAACGTGGCAATCGCTCTCGCCCTCCAGCGGGGTCCTCTCGGCGTCAGCACCGTGCTCTCATCTCTCTATCCGGCATTCACCGCCATCGCCGCCGTCATCGTGCTTCGCGAACGGCCGCGCCCGGCGCAGACCGCGGGCATCGTTGTGGCGATGGCTGCCATCGTCGCACTCGCCCTCTGAATACCCGGACGCGGATTCCTGGTTCGCGGATTCGGATTCGACGGGGGTGTCAGCCGTTCTGTCCGTTCTGCCCTCGGCCGTGTTTGCCTTGACCACCTTGACCGCCCTGACCCTGGCCGTGCATCCCCTGGCCCTGTGCGTGCTCTCCTTGCCCATGCTCGCCCTCACCGGTCTCATCGCACTCACCTTCACCGTGGCCGTGGTCGAGATTGGATGAGCCACCACGCTGCATCTGGGAGGCGAGGATCTCGTCGTAGGCTCTCTGGTCCATGAGGGCGGGAACACGGTCGGTGCCGGTCGCCTCGATTTGCGAGACGAATGCCCTGAGGTGGTTCTCCGAACCTCGCAGCAGGTTGTCGTAGACCTGAATGATGTCGGGATTGGTCGTGGCATCGAGGAATCGCTCGAGATCGAGAATGTCGACTTCCTCGATGACCGCACCGACTTCGAGCGCCGCTGCAAGATCCACGGATCCATCAGCGATCAGGTCGTCGTAGAGAGCCTGCAAGTCTTCGTTGACGAACACCCCGATCGGGCTGTCATCGACCGGATCATCGAGGTCGTATGCCTCGATGAGTCCGAGGACTGCCGCCATGTGCTGTGCTTCGGCGGATGCGATGTTCGAGAAGATCGGCTGGCCGTAGAGATCGGCGAACGTCATGTACACGTCGTAAGCGAGTTTCTCCTCTTCTCTCATGAACATGATGCCCTCGACCTCGACATCGGTCAGTGATGACGCGGATGCATCGATCGCAACGGCGGATGATGCACTCGACGTGGAGTCGCCGGACGTTGCGCCGACGGCGACCGCAGCGAAACTGATCACGGCCACCAGCGCCACGGCTCCGAGGAGGAGGGCTTGGGAAGAACGGGCTTTGACAATCATCGGATTGCTCCTTGTCTCGATTCGTGACGTCAGTCAAGCGATCCACCCTGAACGTCAGATGTGGGAACGATGAAAACTTCATGAGTCTCGAGTCCGCGATTGCTCCGACGTGCACGGATGGGAACCATTCTTTGGCCTACGATCGTCTCATTGGTGATGTATCAACGGAGGTGACCGTGAGACGACTCGCAATTGGACTGGTGGTCGGCGCAGCGATCCTGATCGCGGCATGCACACCGAGTGTGACGGTCGAGAACACTGGAGCGGAGGGTACGGTTGCGAGCGGCATCGCCGTCTCCGGCCGTGGCGAGGTGTTCGGTACGCCGGACACGCTGCAGATGTCCTTCGGCGTGTCGGTGCTCCGTCCAACGGTCAAACAGGCGGTCGCCGATGCCGCGGCGCTGGCCGATCAGCTCATCTCGACGCTCATGTCATCCGGCGTCGCCACCGAAGACGTCCAGACGGCGAACTACTCGATCTACCCCGAGTACGACTACCGGAGTGACCAGCGGGAACTCGTCGGGTATCGCGTGAGCAACACCGTCAACGCGAAGATCCGCGACATCGACTCCGCCGGCTCGGTCATCGATGCCGCAGTCAGCGGGGTCGGCGACGAGATCCAGGTCTCCGGCGTCTCCTTCTCGATCGAGGATGACGAGGAACTCGTCTCCGCCGCCCGTGACGCCGCGTGGAAAGCCGCCCGCTCGAAAGCCCAGCAGCTCGCCGACCTCGCCGGCTTGACTTTGGGCAAGGCCGTGATGATCTCAGAGTCGGTTACCGGCACGCCTCCGCAGCCCCTCTACCGGGCTGCATTCGAGGACTCGGTCGGCGCATCGGTCGAAACCCCCATCGAAGCCGGCCAGCAGCAGGTGGCGGTCACGCTCCAGGTCCGTTTCGAAACCAACTAGATCGCGTATCCAGGGTTCGCGGCATCGCATATGGCACAGCATCGCATGTGACGCTGCCATCCCACGGAATGCCGGGGGCGGCTAACGACAGATGGCTTCAGCGAGGCTCGTCCTCAGATACGGGCGGCGTCGTTGCTATCGGGAGATTCTTGTTCGCCGCCCACTCCTCCCAGGACCCGTCGTAGAGAGCGGCGTCGTATCCGAGAAGGTGGAGCACGAACAGGTCGAAAGCGCCGTACATGCCGGCACCGCAGTAGGTGATAATCCGCTCTGCGCTGTCGACCACGGGCCTCCAGCGCTCGGCCAACTCGGCGACGGGCAACAGCCTGTCGGTCTCGGAATCGAGGTTGTCCGGTGCCGGGATGTTCACTGCGCCCGGAATGTGTCCCGCCTGCAGATGAGGGAAGAGACGTACCGCCCCGGTGTGGAACGGCTCCGTGAGTCCATCGATGATCACCGTTTCTGAATCCGACATCGCGGAGACGACGTCGCCGATCGCCACAATGAGGTCCGGTCGACCGCGAGCCACGAAACGAGACGTCTCGATCGAGTGCTCCCCGGCCTCGAGGCGCAGTCCCTCCTTGACCCAGTTGCTGAAACCACCGTCGAGGATCCGCACCGCGCTGTGCCCGTAGAGGCGCAACGCCCACCACAGCCGTGCAGCCCACACGCCGCCATCGGTGTCGTAGACGATCACCTCGTCGCCGCTGCCGATCCCCAGCCGGGACATGATATTGCTGAAGGCGGCCGCGTCGACGATGTGAGCAGGCTTCGTGCGATCTCTCAGATCGTTGAGATCCAGAAACACTGCACCCGCGATGTGCGACTCGACGAAGGATTCCCGTCCGGGTACTTCTCGGAAGCGTCCCTGGTCGTCCATCTCGATCATGTACCGAGCGTCGACGATCCTGACAGCCGGGTCGTCGAGTCGTTCCTCCAGCCATCCCGCCGTCGCCAGCGCTCCAGGGTTGGCGAAGGTATCAGGTCTCATTTGCCGCCTTCGGTGAGTTCATCTCTGCTCATGCGGGCACCCTACTTCGACCACTACATGGCCCACGATCTCTGCCACGTTGACGGGCGGAATCCACTTCGTGGGGTCGCCGTCTGGCCCTAGCGGGAGGCAGCGAGGCGTGCCACGGATTGAGGCAGGGACCAAGCGAAAGGACCGCCCATGGGTCGCGGCATTGCGGTATTTGTCATCGGAATCCTGGCCATGTTCGGCTTCTCGTTCTACTGGACGTGGAACGCTGAGAATCTTTCGGAGTCGATGGGCTTCGGATGGTGGATCGCCATCTTCATCGGTGGAATCCTGATCTTGCCTCTGCTCGCCGTGATCTACGCGCCATACCGGCGGATATGTGTGGGTGATCAGACTGATCTAGTTCGCTGGGTTGCGGCGCTGGCCGCTTCTGAAGACTGCAGCATTCAGTTCGACGCTGCCAACCAAGATGAATGCGATCCAGTATGCCCATGTAATCAGCACGGCGGCCGAGGCAACGTCGCCATACCGTGCGCTCAGAGTCACCGCGCGAGGCGCGAAGTAGAAAACCATGGCC
This sequence comes from Acidimicrobiia bacterium, assembly GCA_030599515.1. Lineage (GTDB taxonomy): Bacteria > Actinomycetota > Acidimicrobiia > Spongiisociales > UBA5794 > JAHEEL01. Next base: position 1,825 of record JAUVNV010000045.1, on the reverse strand, counting down.
GCCCTCATGCCGACTACTCCGGCCGCCAGGAACAGAGCCCCAGGAACGTGATGGATCCACCCACGTGATTCGGGGTCATGTGGCAAGAAGCGGCTGACGATCAGCCAGAACAGCGCGACCACAACGATCTCGCCAAGCACTTCGCCCACGGCGAGCGAGGCAGGCCACTCCTGTGTCTCGTGTCCGAGGCGCGATATCGCCAACCCGCCCACAGAAGCGACCAGGACGGCCAAAGGCAAGGCCCAACGCCATCGCGGACGCGGCATTGGAGTGGCCCAGATGAGGGCATAGATTCGGCGTACTAACTTGCCCAGACTGTCGGCGGCCCAGATCGTGGCAAAAGCCATCGTTATCAGTGTCATCGCTCGGAACCCCTCGCTGGCTCCCGTGGAGTCCACAATCGCGTCGGCAAGCAAACCGGCCATTCCCGCATCGCGAGCTGCCTCGGCGGGGCTGGAGTTGCTGACATCTGAGTAGAAACCGGTGACCACGACCGTCAGAACAAAGAATGGGATGGCGTAGACGACCAAGCGACTCGCCAACGATCCTGCGAGAAGAGTTGCCGGAACGCGTTCGTTTCGCTCCGCCGCGAAGAGAACAGTATCGACAATGCGAGAAGACGACCTTCTCGACTCCAATGTGTCGCGCGTCTGGACCACCCTCTCCCGGACACCTTGAAGCAACCCGGTCCGATCTGAGTGCGGGGTTTCTCCCGGCGCTGTCTCTTCGAGCGCGTCAATGAGAGCCTGTTCGCGATCGATATTGCCCTCACCGCCCAATCTGTCCATCCGGGTAGTTTAGGAATCGAACCTGTCCACGAAGGCACCTATGTGGCTAGATCCGATCATGGGTTGGATCGTCCGGTGGTTCTCCGGTTCGACGGGCTCGGCACCAGCGCACTCGCACGCCGCAGCTTTGGCAAGATCCGAGTCTCGCCACTGTGAAATCAGAGAGTGCGCCTCGCATCTGCCAACCCACTCCCGCCCACCGTCAGCGCCCAGATCACGAAGATCGAGATCGCGATCAACAGGACCGCCCATACCGGATGCCAAGGCAACCACGAAAACGCCACGATCGCCCACAATACAGCGACCATCACGCCGACCGTTCGCGCCCACACAGCGCCGCTGAACAAGCCGAACCCGGCCAGCAGAATCACGATGCCGAGCAACACATGGATCCAACCCCACGTCGTCGTGCTGAATCTTAGAATCCACTCCAGATCGATCACGTAGAAATCGCCATTCACGATCCCCACAAACCCAACCAAGACCCACCACACACCGGCCATCACCATCATGATCCCGGCAAACGCCGTCCAACCCATGGCCCAATCACTCGGCTCACTATCCACAGCAACTCCCACTCTCTTGATCTACCCAGCCCGGATCGCTGTCGACCCATCACCAACCCAACCTACCTCCGATCCACCCGCCCGTCCAGGAGCCGCAGGGTGCCCCTGACGTGGTTCCGTGCGCCACATAGGCCTTTAGGCTCGGACGCGGTGATCGCCGTCGTGTGTCGCCGTCCCGGAAACGCATGTTTGTGTATACACACAGCTCCTATGTGTGTACAATTACCTGCGGTTGAATCTCTGCTCCCTGAAAGGTCAGACATGTCACCGGCACTTCGCAACAACATGCTCCCCACCGAGTTGCCTTCCGTGTTCCGTCGGTCTCACGCTCACAACGCGGGGGTTTCCGACCGCCGTCTTCGGCGGCTCGTCGAGGACGGGATCGTTGAGCGCATCGGGCGCGGCGTGTATCGACGCGCTGACGCGCAACCGGCAGACATGGACCTGCTCGAGATCGCGGCGGCGACGCCG
>JAUVNV010000240.1 GCA_030599515.1 Acidimicrobiia bacterium | reverse complement strand
GCCCGATGGGTCTCAGACGCTGCTCTTGCATCCTCTCCGAGAGAGAGTTGCCGTCCCTCTCCTGAGAGATCGGCCGGTTCGATCCGGAGAGCCACGAGTCCGCCCCGTATGCCGACTCCGACACCGTCGATCCACGCACGGAGTTGCCATCTCACCCGTTCAGCGATCGCCCGATCGTCGAGCGGATCTGCGCTCCTCCACGTTCGCGACCTTATCGTGCCGTCCACGGCCTCCGCTTCGACCACGATCCGGAACGGTGCCGCTCCGACGGACGCGAGAGCCTCAACCAGTCGGCTCGCCATCGCACGCGCAACGAACGCTGCCTGCTCGAGGTCTTCGAGTGGAGGTGAGAACCGCTCCACAACGGTCAGGTCGACGGGGAGATCTCGAGGATTCGGGAGACGATCACGACCAGAGGCCAAGCGATGTGCCTCAAGGCCCACGGCTCCGAAACGGGAAGCGATGGCACTACCGGGGAGCCGCGCGAGTTCACCGAGCGTCGTGATCCCGAGCCAGCGGAACGTCGCGACGACCTCCTCACGGCCGATCGCCGAGATGTCGAGCGACTCGAGGAACGCCGCATCGTCCTCGACGATGTGGACCGGAGCATCACCGGAGGCTCCTGCAGCGGCATGCTTCGCGGCGAACGGGCCGTCGGCGAGTCCGATCCGGTACCCGTCTCCTGCCACCCGGTCGATCTCCTTCACGACCCGCTCGACAAGCGGCCCCTCACCGCCGTAGTAGCCGACGGCTCCGGACACCGGGACGAAGACCCATCCTGGTTCGACGACTTCTACCTTCGGAACGAGAGCCTCGATCTCAGCAACGACCCGCTCAAATGTGATCATCTCAGCCGAATGGTCTCGTTCGACCGTCACGACCATGGGGCAGATTCCCTCCGCCTCCCCCCTTCGCATCCCGCGGCGAATCCCGGCAGCGCACGCCGCGGCGTTCACCGCCTCGACCCGACCGTCGGCACCTACCGCCTGGCCGGGTTCATCCTGTGGCGCTCCGAGCATCCGTAGCGGCCACTCCGGATACCACACGCAGAGCGTTCGAGCCATCGTCCTCCATCTCGATCGTCCGGGCCATCCCTTTCATGGCCTTTCCAGAAGCGGTGATCCGGAGCATCCTCTGGTCGATCCGGCCGTGCCCATCCACGGCGCCCCTCCACGCGGTCTCACGAGCTTCGAGCATCAGATGAGCGACACCGGCAGGCACCGTACGGTCGATGGGGCGAAGTAACAGAGGGGTCCCCCGATTCCTGGCAAGCGCAGCGAGCTTTCGGATCGATGCATCCTTTGCCCCGATCGGAACCTCAGCCAGCACCGCCGTTGCACCATCGAGGAGCGCAGCGGCGACCCGCCCCCACCGAACGACCTCGCCACAGCGGGCGATCACCAACCGGTCGGGTTCGATCCCGACCTCCCATGCCGCGACCGGACTCAACCATCCGCGCACGTCGAGATAGGCGACCGTTCCCCCGGTGTATCCGGAGAGCATGACGAGTCCAAGCCGTGTCATGCCGAGTCCCGGATTCCCGGAGAGCACGGCGACCTGGCCGGGACCGAGAGCCGGGAGTATGGACTCCGGTTTCCAGACTCCATACTCCGTACCGAGTACTGAGTACTGAGTACTGAGTATTCGAGCCTGATCAGCGCTCATGGACACTGCTCCGTGCTCTCACAACCATCTCCGATTCCTCTGACCAGGTTCGTACCGGCAGATCATCCTATCGAACATATGTTCGATTCGCAAGTGCGGTAAACTACCAAAAAGCAGCAACGAGAGGAGCAGGTACGTGTCGATTGCGAAGGTGATCGAGATCACTTCCACATCCCCGGGGAGCTTCGAAGACGCTATCCGGAAGGGCATCGCCAAGGCGCAGAAGACCATCGACAACGTCCAGGGAGCCTGGATCTCGGAACAGAAGGTCGTACTCGCCGAAGACGGGACCATCAAACACTTCCGCGTCGACATGAAACTCACCTTCCTGCTCGACGATTAGTGCCCTGAGGCGCTGATGGCGCCTACGCACCCGACCTGGTGAATTGGTCAGAGCCCTGTCGGGGTGCCCTGGTGGAACTCGAGACGCCATCGACCATCGGATCGTCTCCATATCGAGGACCGGTTCGTAACCAGGACGTCGCGACCGAGAAGCTGACCTCGACGAGGCCGGGCGCCGGGATACCGTCGACGTGCTTTCGATCAGTATCCTCGGCGAGGGTGTCTCGGGAGTCCTGAATGAGCCTGGTACACATCGATATGCGAAAGTGGCCTGACCGTCTTCATTGGCAATACGAAGCTCGACTGCTGGGTCAAGATGAGCACGGCATCTGGCTGCACGCTCCCTCCGACACGATCGCGACACGAGCGAGCGAACCTTCCCGAACTCTTGGTATCGGATTCGTCCAGCTTGTCCCAACCGATGCGTGGTGGATCGTCGAGTTCTATACGGACCATCCGTGGCATTCCGTGTATGTGAACATCGGCACTCCTCCAGTGTGGGAAGGTGACCGGGTGAGCCAAGTTGACCTCGATTTCGACGTTGTCCGCAAGACGAATGACACGGTTGCCGTGCTGGATGAGGACGAGTTTGCCGAACACCAGCACCGATTCTCATATCCGCCGGATCTCATCGTTGGTGCTCGTAGAGCGACCGAAGCTGCCGTGGCCGGCGTTCAGGGTCGGGACGAGCCGTTCGGGTCGGCTGCCAACAGCTGGATTGCCCAGGTCGATCCGGCCACCCTTCGATAGCTCACGACCGGCGCAAGGGCCCATGTCTGAAGTCCTACCTGAGCAGTTGGCCCCAGCCCTGTGAGTTCCCGTCGTACACTCATGTGTTCAGATCGAGGCACTGAGGCGGCGGCATGGAACTCGAGGAGGAGTTGATCGGCCGATCCGCTGAGAGCGCTTGACGAGTTCATGCGAGTCCTTGCACCGGGGGCTGCATTGGGAGCAGGATCGGATGTATCCACGACGAGGTCGTCGTCCCCGTATCGGATCTTCACCTCAGCGGAATCGACGACCCCGTTCCTTTCGCCGTCGTACTCCGGCATCAGCCGACCACGCGACATCGGCCTTGAAGACGGTGTCATCCGCGACGTCGGTGAATCCGCCCGATCCACCGGCCCGAACAATGCAGGAGGAAGAGCGACACTCCCACGAGGGGAATGGAGAGGACCGGAAGCGTCTGACTCGCCCGGCGCGACCGTCTATGACAGGTCTTCAGCTGCGACTCTTGTTCTCGGGTCCGCCTTGAGCACAGTGACGAGGCCGAAGTAGAGCAGCGGTATCGAGAGGTAGAGCAGGAGGCTGAGCCACGGAAGCCATGTCGCGACGAGCATCGCGATCGCGTACACGACGAGCGGTGCCGCAGTCGCGATTCTCGCCAGTCGCCGGACTTGCTTGCTCGACTGCTGCCACAGCAACCCCGGATGTCGGTAGAGGTACGAGTCGAGAGCGAGGCGGAGCAGAGTTGCCGCGATGAGAACGAGGCCGTACAAGTGGAGAGCGATTGGCTCGCCCTGGTACTCGCCCAACATCGCTGCCGCAAAGGGAACGAGCGACACCGGCAGGAGGAAGAGGAGATTCAGCCAGATCGTGTTGCGGTCGACGTATCGAACCTGGCTGAACGATGAACGATGCCCCACCCAGTACATACCGACGAGCAGGAAACTGAT
>JAUVNV010000271.1 GCA_030599515.1 Acidimicrobiia bacterium | reverse complement strand
CTTCGTTCCGATACTTCGAGTCGTAGTCGTACCAGTCGCCTGCCGGGTGGACCTCGCCGGGTAGCGCGGTTCGTGGTCCTTCCAGAACCGCGACCTCGATCTCGCGACCCGAGATGAACTCCTCGACGACCACCTTCTCACCATGTCGCAGGGCTTCGTCGATCGCGTCCTTCACTTCCGCCGGGTTCCCGGCCTTGCTGATGCCGACCGATGATCCGAGCTCGGCGGGCTTCACGAACACCGGTGACCCGAGATGTCGTAGAAGGGATGCGACGGTGCCGTCCGGATCGTCCCGGTAGTCGGGTCCTCTCACGACTCGCCATCGCGACGTGGGGATGCTCGCCGCCTCGAAGACCTGCTTGGCAATGTCCTTGTCCATCGCGACCGACGACGGAAGCACGCCACAACCGACGTACGGTTTCCCAACGATCTCGAAGACACCCTGCATCGTGCCGTCCTCACCGTATGGACCGTGCAGGACCGGGAACACGACGTCGTATCCAACGTCGTCATCCCCGACGAGAAGGCGGCCGTCGGGCAGACGGAGTACCGCCGCCCGGCCCCCAGCTCGAAACGGGCGATGTGCCGAATCGACGACCCACCACGCACCGTCCCGATCGATCCCGACCGGGATGACTCGGTGGTCGGCCTCGACGAGTGCGTCGTAGATGGCCACCGCCGAGGTGCACGACACTTCGTGCTCGGCCGAGCGACCTCCGAACAGCAGTAGGACACGGGACATGCGGGCAGACTACCGACGAACTCGAACCTCGAACGTCAATCCGATGACCTCAGTCGAGGTTCGGACGGCCCATCGCCATCGCGTGGAACCCGCCATCGACGTGGACGACCTCCCCGGTGGTCGATGGCGCCCAGTCCGAGAGCAGAACGCAAACCATGCGAGCGACCGGTTCCGGGTCGTGGATGTCCCACGGCAACGGAGCCCGTTCGTGCCAGGCGTCGATGAACTCCTCGATGCCGGGGATCGACTTCGCCGCGATCGTCGCGAGCGGACCCGCCGACACGGCATTGACTCTGATCCCGTCATCACCGAGATAGCGGGCGAGGTACCGGGTGACCGACTGCAGCGCGGACTTCGAGACGCCCATCCAGTCGTACGACGGCCAGGCCAGCGAGTTGTCGAAATCGAGTGTGACGAGCGCCCCGCCGCCCGCGTTGCGCATCAGCGGCAGCAATCCGGCAGCCAATGTCTTGTAGGAGAACGCCGATGTCAGAAATGCAGCGGCAGCGGAATCGGCGGGGGTGTCGAGGAAGTTCCCGCCGAGGGCATCCCCGGGCGCGAAGGCGATCGCGTGGAGTGCTCCATCGACGGCACCCCATCGGTCGGCGAGGTCGGCAACGAGCGCCTCCATGTGATCCAGATCGTTGATGTCGAGCTCCAGAACGGGTGGAGGGTCGGGAAGCCGATTAGCGGAGCGCTCGGTGAGACGAATCGCACGCCCGAACCCGGTGAGTACGATGTCGGCACCCTGCTCCTGCGCGATTCGCGCGGCGTGCCACGCGATCGACCCGTCGGTCAGCACACCGGTGATCACCAGTCGTTTCCCCGTCAGCAACATGTCTTCCTTCCCGCTCGGCGAAGAATCATAGAGCCGGCTTCACGACACGTTGAACCAGGCCCGGAAACCGAGGCCCATCACGAAGAGCAACAGCAATCCGTACGCCAGCGCCGGGTGACGTGCGAATTGCGCCCGATACACGTACGCAAGACTCATAGTGACTGCGATGACGACACCGTAGAAGACGTGGAAACCGTTCAGCGGTCGAAGTCCGTCGACGTAGAGCACGGTACCGGCCGCGACCTGAATCAGGATCGCAGCGACGGCGATGCCGATACCGATTCCGAACGCTCGGCCGGGTTGACGGCGAAGAGCGGCAAGGACGAGTCCCCAGATACCGACGAGGCCCGTCGCCGCGAGAGCGACGTAGACCCAATTCTGGTGGAACCAGAGAACCGAACTCATCGAGGCCCCCCGGCAGGTTTCGTGATGTGCACCGGGACCGCCCCGACGGCATTGATCAGATCGTCGACATCGAGATGGATGGCCGTGCCGGCAACACCGGCTCCGACCGAGACCTCTCCCCTGCCCGTCACGCCTGCATCGACAACCACAACCAGCGCGGGGTCCACGCCGAACGGAGTGATGGTGCCCCTCCGGTATCCGGTCGCCTCGTAGGCTTGATCAGCATCGGCGAGTGCGAGACGCCGAAGGCCGAGATGGTCGCGCAATGCTCCCCAGTCGATGACCCGGTCGCCGGGCACGAGCACGATGACGTAGGTGTCCTCCCCCGTCCGAACGACCATTGTCTTGAGGATGCGATCGACGGTTGTGCCACGACGCACGGCCGCCTCAGCAAGATCCCGAGCAGGCTCGAACCGGACGACCCGATGGTCGATTCCGGCTGCGACGACGGCCTCGAGGGCAGAGGTTTCGGACATGCGGTAGAGACTCTAGGTGACCGGTTGGTTCGTATCCCGCATGGGCGGGATCCTGGCTGTCGGCTGTCCGCTGTTTGCAGTCAGATTCGGGGTGGGGAGTGGATGGGTGGTCGGGTGAGTCGTCGGCGTTGGGCCGGCGAGTCGGGGTCGATGGTGTATCCACGGCCGTGGATGACGACGTGGTGGTGGAACCAGCACAGGG
>JAUVNV010000032.1 GCA_030599515.1 Acidimicrobiia bacterium | reverse complement strand
GATGTACTCCTTCAGGATGTCGTTTTGGATCGTTCCGCGCACACGACCGGTCGTCACACCCTGCTCCTCGGCAACGAGTTGATAGAGCAACAGAAGAAGCGGCGCCGTCGAATTGATCGTCATCGAGGTGGTGACGTCGCCGAGGGGAATCCGATCGAAGAGCGTCCGCATGTCTTCGATCGAGTCGATCGCGACCCCGACTTTGCCTACCTCTCCGGCAGCCATCTCGTCATCGGAATCAAGACCCATCTGCGTCGGGAGATCGAACGCTACCGAGAGCCCCGTCTGCCCGGCTCCCAGAAGTCTCCTGAATCGCTCGTTCGTCGACTTCGCGTCGCCGAAACCGGCGTATTGGCGCATGGTCCACAGCCGCTCCGTGTACATCGACGGATAGGGGCCGCGGGTATACGGATAGGACCCTGCCTCACCGAGTTTCTCTTCGGGATCCCAGTCGGCTTCGTCGTCGGGGCCGTACTCTTTTTGGTTGAAGTCGCTCATGTGTGTGGGGATCCGGGATCTATCGAGGGTCTGTTCCTATGCTTTTCGCGAGTTCGATGCTACCTGCGGGAACTCGATCGCAAGCGGAAGCGTCTCTTACACGATGGATCCGAACATCCACGAAGCTCACCGGCACGATCGCCGGCGCCGGCGGCTGCCGGGGCTGCTCCTCCTCGCGGTCATCACGACCGTTGGGGCGGGTTGGCTGGGCCTATTCGGTTTTCTGGGCTCGAACGCGGCGCTCGGCACCGTTGAAGATCTCGAGGATCAGTTCTTCTGTGACGTTACGGCCATGGATCTCTCTTTCCCCGATGTCTCTCGCCTGTCAAGTGTGACGACCGCGGACGGTGTCGAACTCGGCAAACTGTCGGAGCGCAACAGCCAGCCGATCCCTCTCGGCGAGATTCCGGATCTCGTGATCGGAGCCCTGCTCTCAGCGGAGGACAAGAGCTTCTATGAACACGAGGGCGTTGACTTCAAGGCCATCGTGAGAGCGGCGATCGGGGGTGGCGAGACCGGCGCCTCGACGATCACCCAGCAAGTCGTGAAGCAGAACTACCTCACCGCCGATCGAACGCTCGAGCGCAAGATCTGCGAGGCCCAGGTTGCCGCCGAACTCGAACGCCGATTCACGAAGGACCAGGTCCTGGAGTTCTATGCCAACTCGGTGTTCTTCGGCTCGAATGCGTACGGCGTCCGGGCGGCTGCTCAGGAGTACTTCGCCAAGGAACTCGATGAACTGACGCTCGCCGAGGCGGCGACACTCGTAACGCCGATCAGGAACCCCACGTTCTACCACCCGCGGCACAACCCCCAGAACTCGATCGCCGTTCGGAACCAGACCATCGATCGGATGGTGGACAACGGGCTGGCGACGCCTCAGGAGGGCGAAATCGCAAAGCGCTCCCCACTCGGCGTCGTCCCGCACTCGGTGCGCGAGGAACTGGACCCTCAGGTGATGCTCGCTGTGCGCCAGCGGTTGCTCGATTCCGATGGATACGGACTCGGAGATTCGTATGAGGAACGCAAGCGAGCCCTCTTTGGCTGCCCGGCCGCAGACACGACCTGTTCGGGCGGCGGTGGTCTCCAGATCGACATCACCATCGACTACGACCTCCAGACCGAGGCGAACCGGATCCTTCGCTCTTGGTTCAGACCGGAGTACGGAGGGCCGACCGGCGCGATCGCGACCGTTGAGAACGCGACGGGAGCGATACGGGTCATCGCGTCCGGAGTCGACTACGGCGACGATCTCGAAGCGGGGGAGCGCCCGTACGATCTCGCCACCGGGAGCGCCCGTAACGCCGGATCGGCATTCAAGCCGTTCACACTCACAGCCGCCCTCGAGAACGGCGATCTCGATGGTCGTCCCGTGACGCTCGCCTCGCTGTGGGACCGGGCGAGTCCCGCCGTCATCGACTGTGGGTACCCGTGTTCAGCCGACGGGAACACGTGGACGGTCGAGAACGCCGGCGGCAATACGGGGCACGATCTCCAGTCGCTCGAATCGGCGACCTACAATTCGACGAACGCCGTCTATGCCCGACTCATCGATGCGATCGGTCCCGCCGTGGTCGTCGACACAGCCAGACGTCTCGGAATCACCTCTCAGTATCTCAAACCGTTCCACTCGATCACGCTCGGAGCCGCGTCGGTCAGTCCGCTGGAGATGGCATCGGCCTACTCAACCATCGCCAACTACGGAAACCGGGTGGAGCCGTATCTCATCGAGCGCATCACCGACGCGACCGGTGAAGTGATCTATCAGCACGAAGTTCGGCCGGAACGCGTCCTCTCCCGTTCGATCGGCTCCGTCGTCGTGAGCACGCTGGAAAAGGTCGTCTCTCAGGGCACCGGAAGACGGGCCGACATCGGTCGGCCGCAGGCAGGGAAGACCGGAACCGCTACCGAACATACCGACGTGTGGTTCGCCGGCTTCGTCCCGCAACTCACGACCACGGTCTGGGTCGGATACCCGGACCGTCCACTGCCCATGGAACGATTCACCGTTTGGAACGATGCAGAAGGCAAGGAACAATCCGTGAAGCGTGCTTTCGGCGGCACGGTCGCCGCTCCGGTATGGAAACAGTTCATGGAGTACGCGACGCGTGATCTTCCGGTAGTGGACTTCGCCCCGGAACCGACCGGAGCCGACGTGTACTGGATCGTGCCAAGGACCGTGGTACCCGACCTCAGCGGGATGGACTACGAGGAGATGGCCGACGCGGTTTACGGAGCGGGCCTCCGTCTCGACCGGATCGATGTCGCTTCTTCGGAGCCCGAAGGACACATCGTGAGCATCTCCCCGAGGGCTGAGACCGCCCTCCAACAGGGCTCCACAGTGAGTGTCCTCGTGTCGACCGGCATTCCCGAGCCGGTCCTCGCTCCCGATCTCGTCGGCTTGCCACTGGACGACGTCACCGGAGCGCTCCAACAGTTCAGCGAGGACACCGACATCCACCTGAGGTGGGTGGTCGAACACTTCGCGATCGAGGACGCGAGCCTGTGGGGCATCGTGATCCGGACCGATCCCTCCCCCGGCACCACCGTCGTCGATGAGCAAACCATCAAAGTGGTCGTCGGCAGGAAGCCGAGTCCCTAGTCTGTCTTGGCTCTCCCAGCCGGGTAGCCTCGCTGAACATGGGTGAAGCGCCCCTGGGCAGACTCTGGAACTACGCACAGCCGTACCGTGGTCGAATTGTGACGGCCACCCTCTGGTCGTTCCTCAACAAGGCCATGGACATCGCTCCACCGTTTCTCATCGGAATGGCCGTCGACGTCGTCGTGCGCCGTGAGGATTCGTTCCTCGCTTCGTTGGGTATCTCCGACCCACGCACGCAACTGGTCGTGCTCGCCGCCATCACGTTCGTCGTGTGGGCCCTTGAATCGCTCTTCGAGTATCTCCTCGGTGTTGCGTGGCGCAACCTCGCCCAGACGATTCAGCACGACCTACGCGTTGACTCGTATGCGCACATGCAAGACCTCGAGCTCGGCTTCTTCGAAGACCGTCGATCCGGTGACCTCATGGCGGTGCTCAACGATGATGTGAACCAACTCGAGCGGTTCCTCGACATCGGTGCCAACGAAGTCATCCAGATGCTCACCACGGTGGTCCTGATCGGAACGGCGTTCTTCATCATCGCCCCCTCGGTTGCCTGGCTCGCCTTCCTCCCCGTTCCGGTGATCATCTGGGGTTCGTTCCGATTCCAGCGCCGGATCGAGCCACGGTATGAAGCGGTGAGAGAGCAGGCGGCGGCGATCAACTCGCAGCTCTCCAACAACCTGGGCGGCATCGCGACGATAAAGGCGTTCACCGCCGAACGCCGCGAAGTAGAGCGGATCACCCTCGAGAGCGACCGGTATCGCGAGGCCAACGCCGCAGCCATCAAGCTCTCGTCGGCGTTCTCGCCGCTCATCCGTGTGGCGATCCTCGTCGGATTCACCGCGACCCTGGTCTGGGGTGGTTTCCTCGTACTCGACGATGCTCTCAGCGTGGGGCTGTACTCGGTGATGGTGTTTCTCACCCAACGCCTCCTCTGGCCGCTCACGCGCCTGGGGCAGACGTTCGATCTGTACCAACGAGCGATGGCCTCCTCGAAGCGAATCTTCGGGGTACTCGACACCGAACCCCGCCTCGTCGATGGTCCCGACGATCTGGGGTCGGTATTCGGATCACTCGCACTGACGTCGGTGGACTTCTCGTACGACGATGGCTACCCCGTACTCGCCGATGTCACGATCGACATTTCCGCCGGTCGTACAACCGCTTTCGTCGGACCGACCGGTTCGGGGAAAACCACGCTCATCAAACTACTGCTCCGGTTCTACGACCCCGGAGCCGGAACGGTCGCTCTCGACGGTGTTGATCTGCGATCACTTCGTCGGTTCGACATTCGTCGGGCCATGGCACTTGTCTCCCAGGACGTGTTCCTCTTCCACGGATCGGTTGCGGAGAACGTCGCATACGGAAGGCCCGACGCGACCGCCACCGAGATTCGAGAGGCCGCCCAAACGGCAGAGGCTCATGAATTCATCGAGGCCCTCCCCTTCGGCTACGACACGATCGTCGGTGAACGGGGTCAGAAACTGTCCGGTGGTCAACGACAGCGCCTCTCGATCGCAAGAGCGTTGGTCACCGGGTCCCCGATCCTCCTCCTGGATGAGGCGACGTCGGCGGTCGACAACGAGACGGAGGCTGCCATCCAGCGATCGCTCGCGAGGGTCGCCCACGATCGAACGGTCATTGTGATCGCACATCGTCTCTCCACCATCCGCCACGCCGACCGGATCTACGTCGTCGACACCGGAACGATCGTCGAATCGGGAACGCACGACGAACTCATCGACCACCCGGGGATCTACCGGTCGTTGTGGGAGGTTCAGACCGGCTCAGCCGTCGACGGTTGAGCCGAACGTTTCGCGACTTTGTTCGTGCCTCTTGACGTTACCTATGGTTATTTGATATCTCTTATACATGACCTTCTCAGTCACGGTGACGTCCGGAGTTGTTCCTCGAAACAGTGCTCGTCCTCCCACCGGTTCCGGGAACCTCGCGCCACCTCCGGGCGTCACCGTTCATTCCTCTCACTCGATCCGCCCAACCGTTGCTCGGCGCGTTGAGATCCGCCCCATCGTCTGGGAGGAGGGGCCGCCGGGATTCCCTTCTCACCACCCATACGTCCGGAAGTTCTGGACTGCAGCGATCGGTTCGGGAGCGGTCGCAGACCTGATGCGTCTCGCCGTCGCCGCACAACGCGGCCGCTCCCTCCCCCTCCCAACGAGTCTCTCGCTCCTCTCGAGGGAGGGCCTCGTCTCGTGGAGTCGGGGACGACTCCTCACCGGGATCTCGATTCCCCCGCTCCCAAACCGGCACGTCCGCCGGATGCCTCCGTCGCTGCGCCGGGAGCACCGGCGGGCGGTGCTCGACTTGCCAACTGCACCCTGAGGCTGGACACTGGGGTCGTGATCGACCAAGCCGTGGAGGCTCTCGCGGGACGCAAGCGCATCCTGGTGTTCACCGGCGCCGGAATCTCGACCGAATCCGGGATTCCCGACTTCCGGGGACCCCAGGGGATCTGGAAGGAGTTCGATCCTGCCGACTACACCTACGATCGCTACATCGTCGATCCCGCCTTTCGAGCAGAGTCGTGGGGGAAGCGGTTCCGCTCCCCGTACCTCGGAGCGGACCCGAACGACGCACACCGGGCGATAACGCGGCTGTGGGAGTCGGGACGCTTGATCGGCTGTGTGACCCAGAACGTCGATGGTCTTCATACGGCAGCCGGCCTCCCGCCCGAGGCGCTCGTCGAACTGCACGGAACTGCCAATCGGATCCATTGCATCTCCTGTCGTGATGAACCCGACTTCGAAGAGATCGAACAGCGGTGGGAATCCGGAGAAGGCGACCCGGCGTGCCGCCGCTGCGAGGGGATCCTGAAGACCGCGATCGTCTACTTCGGCGAAGACCTGCCGCTCGATGCGACGACGCGGGCATGGAACATGGCAGATCAGGCGGACGCCGCCCTCGTTGTCGGCTCATCGCTGTGCGTCTACCCGGCGGCATTCGTACCACTCGACGTCGTCGACCGCGGGAACCCGATGGTGATCGTCAATCTCGGCAAGACCGATCACGACATCCGGGCAACCGTGCTCATCGATGGATCGGCAGGTGACGTGGTCCCAGAGCTCGTCGATCGCCTCATTCGCGAATGACCGGTTGGGTGTAGCCTCGCCATCATGGAGCCACAGGCCAGAGAGATCGCACCAGAAGATGTCGTCCTCGATGCCTTCGTCGCCATCGTCGATCTCAGAGAGGGCAGCCGCCCCAGCGGTGAGATCCCCGGTTCGACCCTGATCGATCGACTGGATCTCGATGGAATCGAACGGCTGATCCCTCATCCGGATTCGCCGATCCTCCTCTACTGCGGTATCGGCGAGGCGTCCCGGATCGCGGCGAAGAGCCTTGCCGGGCGCGGGTTCACGGGAGTTGTGTCGCTTCTCGGCGGTTTCCGCCGCTGGCGCGCCGGGGATCATCCGATCTCCCCCGTCGGCGAACCGACCCCGGATCGCTATGACCGCCACGTCAGGCTGGCCGGATTCGGACCGGAGCGTCAGGACAGACTCCGCTCGTCACGGGTCCTCGTTGTCGGTGCGGGAGGTCTCGGCTCGCCGGTGATTCAGTACCTCGCCGCTGCGGGGGTTGGAACGATCGGGATCGTGGACGGTGACCGCGTCGATGCGACGAATCTCCACCGTCAGGTACTCTTCGGTGAAGACGCCATCGGGATGAGCAAGGTCGACGCGGCGGTGGCGGCGGTTGCCGATATGAACCATTCGGTGGCGGTCGACGCGGTGGCAAGGTGGTTCGACGCCGACAATGCCGCGGTGTTGATCGATGGCTGCGATCTCGTCGTGGACGCGTCCGACAATTTCGCCACCCGGCTGGCGGTCAACGACGCCGCGGCCGCTCTGGGCGTGCCGTTCGTACATGGCGCCGCCATCCGATGGGAGGGGATGGTTGCCGCGTTCAACCCGCGGGTGGGTCCTTGCTATCGCTGCCTCTTCCCGGATCTGCCGGAGAGCGAAGCGACGTGCCGCGACGTCGGCGTGCTCGGGCCGGTCACCGGCGTCATCGGATCGCTGATGGCCGTGGAAGCGATCAAGCACATCGTCGGCTCGCCGGATCGCATGCTCGATCGTCTGATCACGTACGATGCTCGATCGACCCGATTCTCCTCCGTCCGGATCAAGCGAAGAGACACGTGCCCGATCGGCCACGTAGTCGGTAGTCGGTAGCCCGTAGTGGGGACCCGTAGTCAGTAGCCCGTGTTTGCTACTTGCGAAGCTGCTACTCCGCCATCGGGAGATGAGGTACCGGGAGACGGGGCGGCCGGCCGAATCGATCGTTCGGCGTCAGAGGTTCGAGGGTCGGGGCTTCGGCGCTCGTCTTGACGGCCGTCTCGACCGGGACCGGAGCAACCGTGGTTGTGGTCGTCGTTGTCGTGGTTGCTTTCGGCGAGGGCGCCGGAGCGGCCGTCGTTGTGGTGACCGGAGGTGCGGTCGTGGTGGTGGTCGCTTTCGGTGCGGGAGCCGGAGCGGCCGTCGTCGTGGTCGTCGTCGGTGCCGTGGTCGTGGTGGTCGTCGTCGTGGTCGGCGCCGGGGCGTTCTTGCGCATGAAGATCACCGTGACCCAGAGTTGACCGCTGTCGCTCTCAGATACGCCGATTCCGACGTAGTTGTAGTCGCCCAGAATGTTGCGACGGTGCCCCGCTGAATTCATGAACGCGGTGTGCAGACTGTCAACCGACGGACCGGCGCCGACGTTCTCCGCTAGAGCTTCCCAACCGGAAGCGACGGCGCTGAGCGGACTTGTGTGATAGATGTCGCCCGCGGCCATCATCTCCGCGCTGTGAGCTCTCGCATCTGGAACCAGATCCGAGTGAACACTCACCGGCGGCAACCCTTCGGCAGATCGAGAGGCGTTGATCTTCGAGAGGAACGCACCTTCGGTACCGGCTTGCGCAGGGAGGGCCAGACCGACCGTCATCACCGCGAGTGCAGCGACGATGATCGAAATCTTGCGGACGGTGCGCATGGGTCCTCCCGAACACGCAGAGCATTTGAGTCAGTGCTCTGTGTATCGGACGGACCGCGGGGGTGCTTTACCCCTTCTTCGCCATCTCGCGGGCGAGTTCGACGAGCGTCCGGACGGTGAATCCGGTTCCACCCTTCGTGACGTAGTGCTCGGTCTTGTCGGCGCGCCCGGGGCCGGCGATGTCGAGATGGACCCAGGGACGGTCGTCGACGAACTCGGAGAGGAAGAGGGCCGCCATGATCGCCCCACCCCACCGATCGGCGATGTTCTTCAGATCAGCGACCGGCGAATCGAGGAGAGGGCGGTACGAACGTTCGAACGGCAGCGTCCACATCGACTCACCGGCGAACCTGGCGGCAGCCTCGACCGCCGCAATGGCATCATCGTCGTTGCCGAAGATCGCTCCCACCGTGGGTCCCAGAGCGACCTTCGCGGCGCCCGTCAGGGTGGCGATGTCAACGATCAGGTCGGGTCCGGCCTCGGCCGCGATCCCGAGACCGTCGGCGAGCACAAGCCGCCCTTCTGCGTCGGTGTTCAGGACCTCGACCGTCTTCCCGTTGTACGCGGTGAAGACGTCGCCCGGTCGCTGTGCCGCCCCACCGGTCATGTTCTCCGACAGAGGCGCTACACCGAGCACGCGGATCGGGATTTCGAGCTCGGCGATCGCCTGCATGGCACCGTAGACGGCGGCCGCACCCGCCATATCGGTCTTCATGTCCTCCATACCCTTCGCCGGCTTCAGCGAGAGGCCTCCTGAGTCGAACACGATCCCCTTGCCGACGAAGGCGACAAACGGCTCGGCGTCGTTCGGTTCGTATCTCAGGATGACCATCCGCGGCGGATTCGTGGACCCGGCGCCGACGGCGAGTAGCCCTCCGTATCCCCGCTCGGCAGCCTCGACTTCATCGACGATCTCGACGGAGATGCCATCGCTGAGCGATCGGGCACGGTCGGCGAGCACTCCGGGCGGCTTGTCGACGGCCGGTCGATTGATCAGGTCGCGAGCGAGAGTGACGCCACCGGCGATCGCCACCGCGTCCCGAATCTCGGCTTCAGCATGCTCCCCCACTTCGAGAAGCTCGAGACGCTCGTTCGAGCGCAGCTTCGGTTCGCTTCGATACGCGTCGAAACGGTAGGCGCCAAGGAGATAACCGAGGGTGACGGCTCCGATCGCTCCCTCGACGTCGACCAGGTGCAGCGTCGTCGCCACCGAGGCGTACGGGGCCGACAGTCGACCGGCGGCACCGGCCGCTCGACGAAGCGACTCGGCATCGACCTCGTCACCGAGACCGACGAACGCTACCGCGCCGAAGGGGAGTTCGCCGCCGGGCACGACGGCGAATTGACCGAGGGCGCCGGTGAACTCGCGTGCCTTCAGATAGTCGACCAGCCAGGATCCCAACTCGTCGGCCACCGGCTCGGCGCCGGGGCCCCAGATCAGGTCGGCGAACACGGGAACGATCAGTAGATCTGCCGTTGAGGCGGGTACGTCTCCGCCCGGAACGATTTCGGTCATGTCGGTTCTCCTCGTTTCGGGGTCCACTCACGTTCAACCGCGCGAGCGAGCATGTACAGGTAGTCGGCGAGACGGTTGAGGTAGGGCACGACGAGGGATTCGGGCCCATCGGTCAGATGCGCGACCGCCCGGCGTTCGGCCCTCCTCACGATGGTGCGGGCGACGTCGATCGCCGCCGCGACCGGTTCACCGCCGGGAACGATGAACTCGGTCGGCATCCCCACGTCTGAGTCGATCCGATCGATCCGATCTTCGAGGCGATCAATCATCGAGGAATCTACCCTGCTGACACCCTCCTCGAGACGATCGCGTCGAGCCTGATCCGTGGCGAGTTCTGCCGCAACAACGAAGAGATCCCGCTGCACGTCGAGCACGGCATCGGCAAGTTCGGAATCAGCCAAGGCCCTGACAACGCCGAGGGCTGAGACGGCCTCGTCCACCGTTCCGTACGCTTCGGGGCCGCTGGAATCCTTCCCGACCCGTCCTCCATGGAACAGGCCTGTCGTCCCGTCATCGCCCCGTCGGGTGTAGATGCGCATACTCAGGAGGCGCCGAGCCAGGCGGCAACGCGATCGGCGACGGCCGTGGGCGTGAAGCCCCACTCCTCGGCGATGACCGACGCCGGCGCGGAGACGCCGAAGCGGTCGATCCCGATACGGAGTCCGGATCTTCCCGAGAAGCGTTCCCACCCCAACGTCACGCCGGCCTCGATCGTTGCCGTCGGCAGGTCATCGCCCAACACCGTCGTTCGATACTCCTCGTCCTGGGCGAGGAAGATCTCGACACTCGGCATCGAGACGACCCGGATCGAGTACCCGCGCTCATCGAGAAGCTCTGCCGCCTGTTCCGCGAGGGGAACCTCCGATCCGGTGGCGATCAGCACAGCATCGTCACCTGGCCTGCGGACGTAACCACCTCGCGCGACCATCTCTCGATCGATGGCTTGACGAGGCACGGGAAGGCCCTGACGGCCCAGAATCAGAGCAGTCGGACCATCGACGTGACTGATCGCCAACTCCCACGCGACGGTGACCTCGGTGGGGTCGGCCGGACGGATCACCCGAAGACCGGGAATGGACCGGAGAGCGGCGAGATGCTCGATCGGCTGATGCGTCGGACCATCCTCGCCGAGGAACACCGAATCGTGCGTCCACACCCAGATCGAGGGCGTTCCCATAAGGGCGCCGAGGCGCACGGCAGGGCGCATGTAGTCGGAGAACGTCAGGAACGTCGCTCCGTACCCGCGGAGCCCGCCGTGGAGTGTGATCCCGTTCACGATCGACCCCATGGCATGCTCACGGATCCCGAAGCGCACGTTCCGGCCGGTCCGATCGGACGCCGTGAAATCGCCGGACGTCTCGATCCGACTGTTGTTCGATGGTGTGAGATCGCTCGAACCCCCTATGAGGCCCTGTAGCGATCCTGCAACTTCCTGGATCACCTCGCCTGAGAGCGTCCGTGTCGCAACCGACGAACCCTCCTCATGGTGCGGGATCCCGAGATGAAGATCCAGCGCGCCGAAATACGCCTCCAGTTGCTTCTTCCGCCCGGCATCGGCCGCGTCACACCGCTGCAACCAGGCAGCCCTCGCGTCGCCACCACGGCTCATGGCGTCACGGTAGAAGCCGTACACCTCAACGGGTATCTCGAACGGCGGGAGGTCCCAGTCGAAGGCAGCACGAACCAATGCGATCTCGTCGTCTCCAAGCGGTGACCCGTGAGAGGCCGACGTGTCTTGCTTGTTCGGCGAGCCGAAACCGATGTGGGTGCGACAGAGCACGAGCGACGGGCGAGCATCCTCGTTCGCTTCCGCGATAGCGTCGGCGATCGCTTCGCGATCGTGCCCGTCGGCGGCGATCGTGTGCCAGCCGTACGAATCGAATCGCGCGGCCACGTCCTCGGTGAACGCCAGGTCCGTCGTGCCGTCGATCGTTATGTGGTTGTCGTCGTAGAGGTAGGTGATCTTGCCGAGCGCGAGATGCCCCGCGAGCGAAGCCGCCTCAGACGCGACACCCTCCATGAGGTCACCGTCCGAGACGAATCCGTAGATCCGGTGATCGACGAGATCGGCGCCGAGAACCGACCGGAGGTGCGCCTCCCCGATCGCCATCCCGATACCCGTGGCGAAACCCTGCCCGAGCGGGCCGGTGGTCATCTCGATGCCGAGCTCGGGGTCATGCTCCGGATGACCGGCCGTCACCGATCCGAACTGCCGGAACGCCTTGATGTCGTCCATGGTGAGAGGGAAGCCCGAGAGGTGGAGCAGGGAGTAGAGCAGCATCGAGCCGTGCCCGTTCGACAACACGAACCGGTCCCGGTCGATCCAGGTGGGATCGTCCGGATCGACGATGAGGAAACGGGACCAGAGCACGGAAGCAATGTCGGCCATGCCCATCGGCATGCCCGGATGTCCCGAGTTGGCTCGCTGGATCGCGTCGATAGACAGGACGCGAAGAGCGTCGGTGGCTCGTTGTTCGACCGAGTTCGTCATCGGACCTCCTGTGTGATTGCAGCGTACCGTTCGACGGCGCCCGGCTATTCGACGATCCGCAACTCTCGCGATGACCGATTGAGCCGCTCGACGCCGTCACGGGTGGCAACGACGATGTCCTCGATCCTCATTCCCCACCGATCCGGGACGTAGATCCCCGGCTCGATCGAGAACGCCATGCCCGGGCGGATCGGCTCGGCGTTCCCTTGGACAATGTACGGCTGTTCGTGAGCATCAAGGCCGATCCCGTGCCCCGTCCGGTGGATGAAGAACTCGCCGTAGCCGGCATCGGAGATGATCGAGCGTGCGGCGGCATCGATCGCCTCTGCCGTCGTTCCCGGACGTACAGACTCGACGGCGGCCCGCTGTGCACGTTCGAGTACGGCGTAGGCCTCTTCGAATCCGTCGGGCACCTCCCCGACACAGTACATCCGGGTGGTGTCGGATCCATATCCACGCACTCGACCCCCGAAGTCGACGACCACTGCGTCCCCCGGTTCGATGATCTGGTCCGATGCTTCGTGGTGGGGAGATGCGCCGTTCTTTCCTGCAGCCACGATCGCGAACGACACCGTCTCATGACCGGAGGCGAGCACCAGGTCGGATACGATCCGCGACATCTCGCGTTCAGTGCGGCCGCTGAAGCGCACCGTCGAGAGGTGGTCGGCAACACCATCGACTGCGTGTCCCGCGTCTCGCAGGGCCGCGATCTCGTCCTCGTCCTTGATCATGCGTAGCGGTGCCATCAGCGGCTCCGCATCGACGAAGCGGGCGCCCGGCAAGCGGTTCTGGAAGGCGATGAGGAACGAGGCCCACATCTGATCCCCAGTGGCGATAATGCCGTCGCCCGGTAAGGCGGCAGCGATTCGATCGAACGGATCGTCGGTCTCGCCCCACGGCCGGACCTCGATGGATGTCTCGACCCGTGGAGCTTCGAGCTCTGGCACGAAGAGGGCGGCCTCGCCGACCGAGGGGACAACGAGTGCGGTGATCCGTTCGAGCGGCATGGCCCGGTATCCCGTCAGGTACGGCAGATCGGATCCCACAGAGACGAGCAGTGCGTCGATCCCCCTGTCGCGGAGAGAGGCCTGGACGGTAACGATGCGTTCTTCGTTCATCGTGCGGCCTCAAGGGCTTCACGTGCGTGGTAGGACGATCTGACGAGCGGCCCCGCCTCGACGTGGGGAAGCCCAAGGTGGTCGCCCTCGGCGGCGTAGCGGACGAATTCATCGGGTTCGACATATCGGTCGATCGGGCGATGCCTCGCCGTCGGTCGCAGGTACTGGCCGATGGTGACGATGTCGACGCCGACGGCTCGCAGGTCGGCGAGCGCTCCGAGCACTTCTTCTTCGGTCTCGCCCATCCCGACGATCAACCCCGACTTCACAGCACCGGCTGGATTGATCCACTTGGCGCGAGCAAGCAGCGTGAGCGATCGGGCGTAGCTGGCCGCCGTCCTGATGTCCCGTTGAAGGCGAAGGACGGTCTCGGTGTTGTGGTTCAGAACAGCCGGCTTGGATGTCATCACCGTTTCGAGGTCGTCGACGGATCCCTTGAAATCCGGGATCAGCACTTCAACCTCGCAGTCGGGCATCCGCTCCCGGATGGCTGTGATGGTGTCGGCGAACACGCCGGCGCCACCGTCCGGCAGGTCGTCACGATTCACCGACGTCAGCACGGCGTGGCGGAGCTCCATCTGTTCGACGGCGGCCGCTGCACGGTCCGGCTCATCGAAGTCCACAGGTCCGGGCTTGCCGGTGTTGACATCGCAGAACGCGCACGCCCTCGTGCACGTCTCCCCGAGCAGCATCAGCGTCGACGTCCCCGATTCCCAGCATTCGAAGATGTTGGGGCAGCCGGCCGCCTCGCAAACCGTATGGAGTTCCATCCCCCGCATGAGCTTCTTGAGGTCCCGGAATCCATCGGTGGAGAGATCTGCCCGTATCCGCATCCACCCGGGTTTGTCCGGCTCGCCGGGGAGGAGCCCCCGAACGGTGACTGGGGTCTCTTCGATGTGGTTCGCCGAGAACACGCCTGCAGCGACCATGGCATCGACGTCGTACGGACGGGATCGGTCACGATTCGCGAAGGCACCGAGTTGCACTTCAGGATCTCCTCCGAACACTTCGGCCGCCCGCGGGATCAACGCCTTCACGACGGATTCCATCCTGATGGTATGACCGGCGATCTCAGACATCGAGGTCACGGGACGATCCGAAATTCCACATGGAACGAT
>JAUVNV010000246.1 GCA_030599515.1 Acidimicrobiia bacterium | reverse complement strand
GGGAGTACCTCGGTGACGAACGCAAGGCACGGACGTCGAACCAGTTCCGGCGGATGTGCCGCAACGAGTACTTGAACTACCGGAGGGTTCGCGAGTGGCAGGATCTTCACGCCCAATTGCGAGACGTCACCCGTGAACTGGGTTTCACAGCGAACCGGAGACCGGCGGAGCGCGAGAACGTGCACAGGACCGTGCTGACCGGCCTGTTGTCCAACGTCGGAAGGAAGGATCCCGGCTCACACGAGTACCGGGGGACTCGTGGCAGCCGGTTCTCGATCAATCCGGGATCGACGCTGTTCAAGGCTTCACCGGAGTGGCTGATGGCAGCCGAGCTGGTCGAGACGGGTCGGCTCTGGGCTCGCGGCGTCGTCGCGGTTGAGCCCGAGTGGATCGAGGAAGCCGCCGGCCACCTCGTCACCCGCTCGTACTCGGATCCTTGGTGGGACGCCGAACGGGGTGCCGCCGTTGCCCACGAGACGGTGACCCTCTACGGGCTCCCTCTCCAGGCTGAGCGGTCCGTTCTCTATGGACGGGTGAATCCCGAGAGCGCACGCGAGCTCTTCATTCGCCACGCCCTCGTGGCAGGGGAGTGGGAGACACCCCACCGGTTCGCCGAGCACAACGCAATCGTCATCGATGAGGTGCTCGCACTCGAAGCGAAGTATCGACGGGCTGATCTGTTCGTCGATGACGAGACGATCGTCGACTTCTTCGACGAACGCATCCCCGATGACGTCATATCGGTTCGACACTTCGATCGGTGGTGGAAGGAGGAGAGCATCGCCGATCCGCACCGGCTTGATCTCTCGGTCAACGATCTCCTCGACCCGGGAGTCGAGACACCAGGCGAAGAGGCATTCCCTGAGGTCTGGCAGCACGGCGACGTCGCGATGCCGCTCACATACGAGTTCGACCTCGCGAGCGACAGTGATGGAGTGACGATCGATATTCCGATCGGTGGACTCTCCCGGATCGATCCGGAGATCTTCGACCGACATGTACCGGGACTCCGGGAGGAACTCGTCGTTGCCATGATGAGGGCCCTCCCCAAGCAGGTCCGCAAGAGACTCGCTCCCATCCCCGAGACCGCCCGGTCCGTGCTCGACGAGTATCGCCCCGAGACCGATCGATTCGTCCCGTTCCTGAGAGGAGAGTTGACGCGACGCTCCGGCATCGCCATTCCGCCGGATGCGTTCGATCCAGATCGTCTCCCCTCGCATCTTCGGCCGACATTCCGGATCATCGACGCCGAGGGAGCGGTCCTTGCCGATGGCGGAGACCTGAGAACGCTCAAGGACCGCCTCCAGGGCGAGGCCCGCACGGCGATGGCGGCGTCGCACCACGGGATCGAACGAACGGGCATGCGGTCCTGGGAGTTCGACGATCTCCCAAGGTCTGTCGAGATCGACGGCCCGGGCCGAACGGTCACGGCGTATCCAGCGCTCGTCGACGAAGGAGATTCAGTTGCCATCCACCTCTACGCGACACCGGCCGAGAGAGACGACGCAACGTGGGAGGGCACGCGCAGGCTCCTGATGCTCGACCTCCCTTCGCCGTCCCGGTACCTTCGCCCTCTCGTCACCGCAGACGGTCGAGCGGCCGTATCCGGTGGTCCGCATGGCTCTTTCGACGTCTGGGCCGAGGATTGCCTCACCTGCGCGGTCGACGAGATGCTCAGCGAGTTCGGGGGGTCCGTATGGGACCGTGAGACGTTCGGGCGACTTCTCAAGACCTGCCGGGATCAGATCGACGACGTTCTCGTCGGGGTAGCGTCGGATGCCCTCGAGATTCTCGATGAGGTCCGGACGGTCCGCTCCGCCATGGCGCCGTTGACGGGGGACCGGTTCGCGCCTGCTGTGGCCGACATGGAGGAACAGATCGATCGGCTGATCTACCCCGGCTTCGTCGCCGCAGTCGGCATCGACCGCCTCGCCGACCTGGTCCGGTACGTGCAAGCCATCGGGCGACGAATCGAGCAGCTAGCGGATCACGTCGATCGTGATCGTGAGCGCATGGAACGGATACAGGACCTGGAGTCAGCACGCGACGAACTCTCCGATGCGATGCCGGGCTCAGTCGAGCTCATCGAGATCGCCTGGATGCTCCAGGAGCTACGGGTGAGCCTCTTTGCTCAGGAGCTCGGGACGAAAGGGAAGGTCAGCGAGAAGCGCGTCAGGGAGGCCTTGGCACGCGCCGTCGCTCCGGAATGAGCTTCAAGCTTCAAGCTTCAAGACAGAAACAGGCCACGCCCGATGTAGCCGGGTACTTGCTGCTTGCAGCTAAGACCAGTGGAATGCCCGACGCAGTTGAGGCATTGAAGACCTCGAACGATTCGACGAAAGGTTCACCATGGCTTCTTTCCCTGCTCTTCCCGGCGACTTTGAGCCGACGCGGGCGACGCTGCACGCTTACGCCAATGCCGTTGCCGCATTGCCGCGAGTTCACGCCGTAGTGCACCCGAAGTGGTGGCACATCTCGCTGAAGGTCCGACCCGACGGCCTCGTGACCGAGGCGATGCCGCTCCCCGATGGAGGGGCCGTGTTCGTGCGGATGGATCTTCGCAATGACGAGATCGTCATCGAGAGTTCCAACGGCGATCGGAGTTCGTTCCCGATGGATCAGGGGCTCACGGCGACCGAGATGGGAGACGCCCTCATCCAGGCCGCCGACGAGATGGGGCTCACGGGCGAGTACGATCGTGCGAAGTTCGAGAACGACGACCCGCGTACCTACGACAGCGAACATGCCGGTGGGCTGTTCCAGGCATTCGTCACCGTGGAGGCGGCGATCGCCGGACACCGGAACCGGATCGGGGGGGAGATCGGCCCCATCCAGCTGTGGCCGCACGGGTTCGACCTCGCGTTCGAGTGGTTCGGTACCGTGATGGTTCCCCACGAGGAGAATGGTGAGGTCACCGAACTCCCTGCGCAGATCAACCTTGGCTTCTACCCGGCGGGCGATGCCTACTTCTACTCGAATCCCTGGCCGTTCGACGGGGACGCTCTCCTCGATGTGGAGCTGCCGGAGGGTGCCCGGTGGAACACGGAGGGGTGGGAAGGCTCGATGTTCGAGTACGCCGATCTCTCCGGTCAAGAAGATGGGGTCGAGCGTTTCCTCGAGTACGCAGGCGCCGTCTTCGCAGCCGCATCACCTCTCTTGACGCGATGAAGGAGGGCCCGTCGCCGAGCCCTCCTTCATGCGGTTTTCGGCGTCTTAGGACGTTGATCGCTCGGATTCACGCTGCTTGAGCCGGGCGAGTTGACCGGCCACGTCTTCGGTCATCTCCTCGAGGTCCCGTTGGAAGTCCTCGAGGTACTCGATGCGTTCGGCCGTGGAGGGTCGGCTGAAGCGCCGGCCATGATCGTGGAATCCGTGATGGCCGAGGCCAAGCCCCATGCCGCCCCGGCGGGGGGCTTCGTCGTAGTATTCGAACCGGTCGGGGTTCATTCGGCCCCGACCCATTCCCATTGCGTGTCGTCTCATGATGATCCTTTCTGATCGTCGCCGTATTCCTCCAGGAAACGGGCGATTGTGTTGTTCGTTGCCCGGAGAGATTGGACCCACGCCTCGAGGAGG
>JAUVNV010000221.1 GCA_030599515.1 Acidimicrobiia bacterium | reverse complement strand
GCTTGAGTTGTAGTGACATGAGGAACACTCGCTGATTTCGGGGCCGCCAAGGCTACATCCTTCCCAATCTGATGCGACGCGTGCGACAATGGGATCGAATATGGAGGGAGGGATCATGGATGCTTACGCACTCGCGGAACGCATCGCCGCAGGGGACCGATTCCAGGATCTCACGCGCCCGACGAAATCGCTCGCCAGGAACCACCACTTTCGGATCTGGCGGAACGGAACAAGCGTCCTGCTCAAGGTGTACGGCACACCGGCGCGTGAGAGGCGTGAGTCCCATGCAATCGAAGCATTTCACGATCTCGCTTGCATCCCCGTCCGAATCGATGGAAGCGGAGACGAGGAACCGGCGTGGGCGCTGTTCGAGGATCCGGGTGCATGGAGCCTCGGATCGCTCCCCGGTAACCCCGATGCCGCACGGCGGGCCGGGGCGGCCCTGCGCTCGGTCCACGAGTCCGATCCGAAGGCCCTGACGAATCTGACTCGTGGAATCGACGCCGAGTGGGTCAACGTGGACTTCGCGTCCGCGATGCGACGGCTGGCCCGATATCGGGGACGGGTCGGGATCGATGCCGAGTTGCACGCCGCGATGGTTGCGGTGCCGCCACCGAAGACGTCCGAGCCGCGTGCCTGCCACACCGACCCGACACCGGAACATTTCGTCCTGGACGAATCCGGGGCCGTGACCCTCATTGATTGGGAGTGGGCGACGCTCGCACCGCCTGAGTGGGATCTGTCCAAGGCCGCCTGGCTTCTCCGGATTCGCGCCGGTTCCGCCGCGGCAGATGCTCTCCAAGAGGGCTACGGACGGACGCTCGATCCGGTCGAGATGAGTCGCTGGATCATCTACCACGCTGCCATGCTGCTCATCTACGAGGCCGAGCAACTCAGTTCGGATGCGGGCGTTCATTCCTACTCGGACACCGTCGAGGAAATCCTGCGTGTCATCGAGGGCACCGCGTCTTGACAGGCTGATGACTTCCCTGCCGGAAATACCGGGAGATTTCGCGATCTCGTCATATGATCGACTGGTCGTAGGAGCCAGGAGATTCAGATGTTGGAGATTGCGATCGCGTCGGTGTTCATTGCTGTTGCTTTCGTCGCCGTCGGAACATCGTCCCGACCGGTGATGTCGGCGACCGTTACGGAGGTTCTGCCGGTCCTCGGGACGGAGGAGGCGCTAACCGACCTTCCCTGTCCGTGGTGTCTCGCGCAGACCCGCGAGGACGACCCGAACTGCCCGTCGTGCGGACAACCTTTCGGATAGCTGCCATCGAGGCCGTACCACTCAGGACAGAGCGAATTCGCGCGTCCTGAAGTCATCGGCGAGTCCGAGTGACGCGTAGAACCGAACCGCTGCCCCGTTGGCTTTGTCGACCCACACGTGCACCGTCCGAGCGCCACGGCTCCGGAGCACGTCGAAGCCCGACCCGATGAGATCCCTGCCGATGCCGGACTGCTGATCCGCCGGGTCCACGGCAATCACGAAGATCTCGCCGATCCCATTCCCGGCGTACTTGGTGATACAGAAGCCGGCGACCCGCTCCCCGGCTTTGGCGACGAGTACGGCCGCAGGATCGAACCACGGCCGGTCCACAAGGGATCCGAATCCCTCCGCGGTCATCGCACCCTGCTCCGGATGGCCGCGGAACGCGCGATTGTTGACAGCGACGAGTCCACCGATGTCCACCTCCTCCATCGCGCCGATCGTGACCCGCGAAGCCGCATTATCGATTTCTTCCGGGATGGTTCCGGCCATCCTGAGCACCGAGCGGATCTCCCGGTAGCCGAGGCGTATGGCCGCCTCGATCTGATCGGTACGGAACGCCCAGATTGTGTGGTCGGCCGTGTGGGGTACGAGACCCATCGCCACGCGAATCGCGGCCTCCTCCATTCGCGGGTCACGCCGATCAGGAGCAACAGCGATCTCGACCGACCAGCGACGGTTCGCCTCGTGAAGTGCAGCGACGCCGACAACGCACAAACCGGTCGTGTCAGACCATGCTCCTACTCTGGATCGATCTCCGCCGATCGATTCGCGTTTGTGCTCGGAGAACGGCGGATGGCCATCGGCCTGGGTGATCATCTCCAGCAACCTGGTGACTACCGACTCTTCATATGACACAGGACGCATGTCCCCACGATACGGTCGACAGAGATGCCCGGCGAGCGTCGTATCCTCTCCCCATGAGTTCGGTAGGACTGGTCCTCGGTGGTGGTGGCATCACAGGCGCGTCGTATCACTTCGGGACCCTCTTCGCTCTGCAGATGGCGACCGGTTGGGATCCGGCGGATGCCGACGTCATCATCGGCACCTCGTCGGGATCATTCATCGCTGCGATGGTGCGAGGCGGCGCCCTGAACCTCGACACGATGGTCGGCAACTCCCGACGAGATGAAGACGTCGTTGATTGGCTCTCCAACAACGTGTACCGGCGTATCCGACCCCGCGGTCTCGTCCGCTGGGTCCGCACAGGCATCGTCCCGAGCATCACCCGTCCCGGTCTCGGCATTGCATTGGGAAGCCCGGGCCTCTACTCGACGGACGCCATGGTGGGATGGGTCGAGAACAGTCTTGGAGAACTCGCCGACGGCTGGCCCGATCGTCCGACGGTCATCGTCGCCCACGATCTGAGCGATCGCACCCGCGTGCCCTTCGGCACAGAAGCTGCTCCCGTCGTTTCTCTCAAGCTCGCCGTCGCTGCTTCTAGTGCGGTGCCGTTTGTTTTCGAACCGGTCAGCATCGACGGGCGCGACTACATCGATGGTGGCGTGAGTTCAGGTACCAGCATCGACCTGCTCCTCGCGAACCCCGAGCCGTTGGACCTCGTCATCGTCGTAGCGCCGATGGCCGCGACGGGAACTCGGAGAGGCGGCCGGTTCTACGAGGAGATCCTCGATCGGGTCGGTCGCACCGCCCTGGCCGCCGAAGTCGAACTCCTCAAGAAGGAGTGGCCGGACACCGACGTCCTGGTCTTTCGGCCCGATCAGCGAGTTCTCGAGCTCACGCGCGGGAATCCGATGTCTGTCGAGGCAGCGATTCCATCGTTTCTCGCCACGCTCCGTTCGATGCGCGACGAACTGGCCCATGCAACGACGTGGTCGATGCTCGAGCGCCACATCGTCGACACCGTCCACGCATAACCCCCTGCCTGTTCGAATGTCAATCGGCTACGCTCCCCGACCATGCCTGACACCATCGATGAGTCTTTCGTAGAGAAACTCGATCTCAGCAGCAAGATCGAGTCGATCGCGTCGATCGTTCTCGCTATCGCAGTCGTCCTCACCGCCTGGGCTGCGTTCCAGGCCGGGAAGTGGGGTGGCGAGCAGTCGATCCAGTTCTCCGTCGCCGGTGCTTCGAGAACGGAATCCACCCGTGCGGATACCCGCGGCGGGCAACTCGCCCAGATCGACGTCTCGATGTACACAGACTTCGTCGCCGCATACGCCAACGAGGTGAACCTCGGACTCGTCGAGCCACTCGTCAGCGCGGGGTTCACCCCGACGCCGGATACGGTGTCCGGATTCCTTTTCAAGCGTATGCGACCCGAGTTCAAGGTCGCGTTAGACGCCTGGCTGGCGACCGACCCCGTCAACAACCCCGACGCACCACTCACACCCTTCGAAATGGACGAGTACCACGTCGCGGAGTTCGCCGAAGCAGAGCGTATGGTGGAGATAGCCGATCAGGCAGCCATCGATGCACGCGCCGCCAATCAAACCGGCGACAACTACGTGCTCACCGCGGTGCTGTTCGCGGCGGTGCTGTTCTTCTCGGGCATCGCGTCGAAGCTTGAGAACCGGTGGAACCGCCACTTCGTGAACCTGGTCGGAATCATCGGCGTGGTCACAGGAGCGATCATCCTGATCAGACTCCCGGTGTTGCTGTGATCGTTTCTCATCGACCTCGGTCGATGAGAAACAATGTATCCGGTATCCGGTATTCGGTACTGAGGATGTCTCAGGACATCGTTGACAGCGTGTAGCGCGTCTATGTCCCTCAAGGGAGGGTGCCGGGCGCAGCGAGGAAGAAGCCGTCGAGGAACTCCCGGTGGCTCGCCAGGCCCTGATCGTCGTATCTCCTCAACTGTCTGAGATACGGAGTACCGACTACCGACTACCGACTACTGCTGTAGGCCGTAGGCCTTGCCTGGCTGCTACTCCCATCACGCCCGAAATCGTTGTGTAGCAACGATTCCCAAGGCACCGCCGAGCGGGCCGAAACGCCGACTGCAACCATTCTGCAACCATTTGCCGCTCTCGGTTTGGGGCATCCTCGTTCGTCTACGCGAAACACGACGACGGGGACCGTTCCTACTGTCCGAGCTT
>JAUVNV010000020.1 GCA_030599515.1 Acidimicrobiia bacterium | reverse complement strand
GAAGAACTTGTAGGCGGAGGCAACCAGGAAGTCGGTGCCGAGCGCCGCGACGTCGACGATCCCGTGCGGCGAGTAGTGGACGGCGTCGACGTAGGTGAGCGCACCGACGGCATGTGCCGCGTCGATGACCGGCTCGGGATCGGTGATCGTGCCGAGCGCGTTCGAAGCATGTGTCATCGCGACAAGGCGGGTCCGGCCGTCGACGAGGTCGCCGATCGATTCGATATTCAGTCGGCAGCCGTCGTCAGGGTCGAAGTCGAACCAGCGCACTTCCGCTCCGGCGTCCCGGGCGGCCATCACCCACGGCCACACGTTGGCGTCGTGATCCAGTCGTGTCACGACGACGTTGTCGTCGGCGGACCATGTCGCCCCGAGGGCGCGGCTCACTGAGAGCGTGAGCGACGTCATGTTCTGGCCGAACACGATCTCGTCCGCCGAAGCACCGAAGAGATCGGCGACGGCGCTCCGCGCCGACGCGGTCACGGCGTCGGTCTCGCGGGACGTCATGAACACTCCGCCGTGGTTGCTGCCACCGGATCGCATGAAACCGACCATCGCCTCGATGACCGATTCCGGAACCTGCGTCCCCCCGGGCCCGTCGAGATAAGCGGCGGGCCGTCCGTTCAGCGTTCGTCGGAGAGCGGGGAAGAGATCCCGAAGAGAGGAGATATCCATAGCCATAGACCGCCCCGGACATTAGTGAGTCCACCCGAGTCACAGTCCAGATGCTCTGGCCAGCCACGATTCCTTCGCGTAGCGTTGAAGGCGCGGGGGACGGATGGGCCGATCCTCCCGCGCCTGAGGAGGAGGAGGTCGACCATGGCCGGAGGCACACACAGAGTCTTCGCTCTTTTCTTCGCGATCTGCCTGCTGGCCGCCGCATGCGGATCGGGAGAGGGGGGCGATGCTGCAGGAACGTCGTCCGAAGCAGAGACCTTCGAGGAGTTCTTCGGAGGGCCCGGCGATGACCCGGAGGCCCAGAAGGCTGAAGAGGAGAAATGGCGGCAGCGAGAGCGCGAGATGCAGGAGAAGATCGCCGAGTGCATGAAGGCCGAGGGCTTCGAGTACACGCCCTTCATCTACGAGGAGAGCGTCAGCTTCGCCCCGCCCGCGGAGGAGGAGGATCTGACCGAGGAGGAGTGGAAGCTCAAGTACGGGTACGGGATGTTCGCCGAGATGCTTCGCTGGGAGGAGGAAGAGGAGCATTTCGAGGAGGAGTTCGAAGATCCCAACTGGGAGTACATGGAGACGCTCTCCGAGTCGGAGCGCATGGCCTACGAGAAGGCCCTCTGGGGTGACTGGGAAGCGTTCGACCACGAGCCGGAGTTCGACGAAGAGGGCAACGAGATCTGGGTAGAGCCCGATTTCGAGGAGATCGGTGGCTGCCAGACCCTCATCGAGCAGGAGTACTACGGCCAGAACGACGAGGCCTTCGAGGAACTCAACAAGGAGCTCGAGCCGGCATGGGATCAGTTCCGGCAATGGATCGAGACGGATTCCCGGGTGGCTGAGCTCAACCAGAAGTGGTCCTCGTGCATGGCCGAGAAGGGCTACGACTTCGAGAACGAAGAGGACATCCATATATATCTCGAGAAGCTGGCCGACGATCTGTTCTCGCAACAGGACATGATCTCCCCCGAATCGGAGCCGACCGAGGAGGAGATGGAGGCCTGGGGGCCATGGGGACCGGGCATCGAAGAGGCGGACATCCGAGCGCTCGCCGATGAGGAGCTGGCGATCGCTGCAGCCGACATCGAGTGCGCCGGTGACATGTTCGACGTCATGGAAGAGATCCACAAGGAGTACGAGGCGAAGTTCATCGAGGAGTACCGGGACCTGCTCGAGAAGCAGCGCGACCTGATGCAGGACCTCTAATGGGACGAACCACGACGCTGGGGCTCATCCTCGCGGCGGTGGTGATCTCGGCGGGGGCCGGTTGGTTCGCGGGAACGCGAATCAAGTCCCCTGCCCAGGTGGCGGCAGAAACCGAACCGCCTCAGCGTCGTAGCGCCGGCGTCGCCGACCGCGGCGAAGGCTGCTATCGCCGAAGACGTGAACGCACTCTTCATCATGTTGGGTGGAGTGTCGCTGCTCATCGGTGCGATCGGGATAGCGAACGTGACGCTCGTGTCCGTCATGGAGCGGGTCGGGGAGATCGGGCTTCGGCGTGCCGTCGGTGCTGCGAGGCGTCACATTGCCTGGCAGTTCCTCGTTGAGAGCGCCGCCATGGGGATGATCGGGGGCGTGATAGGAGCCAGCATCGGCGTCCTCGTCCTCGACGCAGTCCCGACTGCGCCTTCGTCCTGCGTCCGTGCGCCCAACGCCCCTGACTCGACATCGACACCACGAACGTTCGTGGACACAGCACTAGCCGAGGGGCGACTCTCGCCGGATGTCCGGCAGGTTCCTGCGCGTCACGACGCCCATCTTGATGACCGTGCGGCGCTCCGGGTCGCCCGTGAAGCGGGCATCGGAATCCTCGAGGAGGCGCCTGAGACGGGAGACCTGATTGCGGAGGCGGGCATTCTCGCTCTCGAGGCTCATGATCCGGCGCACCCCTTCGAGGTTCACACCGGCGTTCGTCAGTTCCTGAATCAGAAGCAGCCGCTCGATGTCCGCCTGCGAGTAGCGCCGGGTCCCGCCAGGCGTGCGAAACGGAGCGATGAGGCCGCGGCGTTCATAGATCCGCAGCGTCTGTGGATGCATGCCCGAAAGCTCTGCGGCAACCGAGATGATGTAGACGGCGTCTTCTTGCTTGCTCACATCACACCCCCAGGTGTTCGCGCGGGTTCTCGGTCGAGTCGTCGTCGCGGAACGTCTCGAGAAGTTCTCGCTGCGTATCGGAGAGGTCGGTCGGCACCGTCAATTTGATCGTGACGAGCAGGTCGCCGGTGCCGTTCGAAGTCTCGACGCCCTTGCCCGATACCTTCATCGTCGTGCCTCCCTGCGTTCCTGCGGGGACGCGGATCTTCGTACTCCCGTCGAGGGTCGGGACCTGGATGACGGCCCCGAGGGCAGCCTCAGCGAACGTGACCGGCACGTCGATCGTGAGGTCTCGCTTCCCCGAGCGTCCGAAGATGGGGTGAGGTGTGACGTGCACGCGCACGAAGAGATCGCCGGCCGGGCCACCGTTGGCTCCCGGCTCCCCCTTTCCCTTCAGACGAACCTTCGTCCCGTCGGCGATTCCCTGAGGCACCTTCACCTTGACGGTTCGGCCATCGACGCCGATCGTCTTCGTGGGGCCGGCGAGCGCCTCGTGGAAAGTGAGGGAGAGGTCGGTCTGGAGATTCCGGCCGGCCATCGGCCTCGGCTGCTGCCGCCCGGCGCCCTGGCCGAAGAGGTCTCCGAGCCCACCGAGGAGGTCCTGGAAGCCGCCGCCCCCGCCCGGGCGAGCTCCGAAGAGGTCCTCGACGCGAACGTACTGCTGATGGCCGCCCTGATCGCCCACGAAGTAGCCCATCTCCCGTACGTGGTCGTACTCCTTGCGCTCGGCCTCGTCGGAGAGCGTGTCGTACGCCTCGTTGACTTCCTTGAAGCGGGCTTCAGCAACGGCGTCATCGGGATTGTTATCCGGATGGAACTCGCGGGCGAGCTTCCGAAACGCCTTCTTGATCTCCTTGCCGGAGGCGCTCTTGGCGATGCCGAGCGTGGCGTAGTAGTCCTTCTCCAGCCATTCCTTACGCATGTTCCACCGTGACGAGCGACGGGCGGATCACCCGCCCTCGCATGACGTACCCGCGACGCAACTCGGCGCCGATGACCAGGTCACCGTCGCCCTCTCCTGGGCCGGACACGGCCTCATGGACCTTCGGGTCGAAAGCCTCGCCGGTGGTCGGGATCGGCTCGAACCCGTCGCGGGCGAGCGTTTCGAGAAGTTGGCCTCGAGTTGACATCATGCCCTCCTTGATCTTCTCCTCAGACGGGCTCTGCGGCTCGAACGCCGTTGCCGCGTCGAAGGCGTCGAGTGTCGGGAGGAGCCCCTCGATGACGCGTTGGGACGCCCGTTCGACGTTCTCCGCCTGGTCGCGCTCGACTCGCCGGCGGAAGTTGTCGAAGTCGGCAGCGACGCGCTGGAGCATCTCGAGGTGCTCACCGGCTTCCTGGCGGGCCTCGCTCAATTCGCGAAGCAGCAGGTCGCGAACTTCGGCTGGATCGTCCGGGAGCTCAAGGCCGAGATCGTGCGCCGTGGGTGCGGCCCCGGGCTCGACGACGACCAGCTCCTGGCCCTCGACGGCTTCGAGCGAATCTGTCTGACCCCCTTCGCCTCGCTGGCGCTCGGCACCTCCCCCTGAAGGGGAGGAAGAGGCTTGGACCCCCGACGGGGAGGAAGCCTCGGGTTCTGGCTGTTGGCTGTCAGCTGTCGGCTGTTCGCTGCCTTCAGGCTTCATCGTCCTCCACCACCTCGGCCTCGACGACCTCATCGTCGTCGGACGGTGCTTCGTCGGCTGCCGCCTCGGCGCTCTCCGCAGCGGAGGCTGCGTAGATCTTCTCGCCGAGGACCTGCGAAGAGGTCAGCAACTCGTTCGTGGCATTCCTCAGGGTCTCGGCGTCGGTGCCTTCGTTGGCGAGCAGGGTGCGAATCTCGGCGATCTTGTCATCGAGCGGCTTCCGCTCGTCGTCGGTCAGCTTGTCGCCGTGCTCGGCGAGCTGCTTGTCGATCTGATACACCGTGTGGTCGGCTTGGTTGCGGGCCTCCACAGCTTCCTTGCGCTCAGCGTCGTCCTTGGCGTGTGCCTCGGCATCCTTGACCATCTGGTCGATGTCGTCGTCGGACAGCGCCGTGCCGCCGGTGATCGTCACCTGCTGGGTCTTGCCGGTACCGAGGTCTTTGGCCGACACCGACACGATGCCGTTGGCGTCGATGTCGAAGGTCACCTCGATCTGGGGGACACCACGGGGCGCCGGAGCGATTCCCGGCAGCTTGAAACGTCCGAGGCTCTTGTTGTCGATGGCCATCGTGCGCTCGCCCTGGAGGACGTGGATCTCGACCTCCGGCTGGCTGTCGGCCGCCGTCGTGAAGATCTCGGAACGGCGGGTCGGGATCGTCGTGTTGCGCTCGATCATCTTCGTCGACATACCGCCCTCGGTTTCGACACCGAGCGTCAACGGCGTGACGTCGAGGAGCAGGATGCCCTTCACATCACCGGTGAGCACGCCGGCCTGGAGCGCGGCGCCGTCGGCAACGACCTCGTCCGGGTTGACCCCCTTGTGGGGTTCCTTGCCCGCGAGTTCCTGAACGAGTTTCTGAACTGAAGGAGTTCGAGTTGATCCTCCGACGAGGATGACGTGATCGATGTCGTCCATCGTCACGCCGGCATCCTTGAGGGCTTCCTCGAACGGCATGCGGGTTCGTTGTACGAGATCGTCCGTCATCTGCTCGAACTCCGAACGCGTGAGCGTGCGGAGGAGGTGAATCGGCCCCTCATTCGTCGCTGTGATGAACGGAAGATTGATCTCGGTCTCCAGGACGGACGACAGCTCGATCTTGGCCTTCTCGGCCGCTTCCTTGAGGCGGGTCATCGCCATCGCGTCGTTCGAGAGGTCGACGCCGTTGTCGTTCTTGAACCCCTTGACGAGCCAGTCGATGACCCGGTCATCCCAGTCGTCGCCGCCGAGCTTCGTGTCGCCGTGCGTTGACTTCACCTCGAAGACGCCCTCGCCGATCTCGAGAACCGACACGTCGAACGTGCCGCCGCCGAGGTCGAAGACGAGGATGAGGTGATCGTCCTCGCCGTCCTTGTCGAGTCCGTAGGCCAGAGCGGCCGCTGTCGGCTCGTTGATGATGCGCAGCACCTCGAGACCCGCGATCTGACCGGCTTCCTTGGTGGCCTGGCGCTGGGCATCCCCGAAGTACGCCGGGACGGTGATCACGGCTTCGGTGACGGTCTCGCCGAGGAACGCTTCTGCATCTCTCTTGAGTTTCATGAGGATGCGAGCTGCGATCTCCTGCGACGTGTATTCCTTAGCGTCGATCTCGACACTCCAGTCGGTTCCCATGTGTCGCTTCACCGAGCGAACCGTGCGATCAGGGTTCGTGATCGCCTGACGCTTGGCCTGGTCGCCGACGAGAACCTCGCCGTTCTTGGCGAACGCGACGACCGAGGGGGTCGTGCGGTGCCCTTCGGCGTTGCTGATGATCTTGGGCTCTCCTCCTTCGAGGGTCGAGATGACAGAGTTCGTGGTTCCGAGGTCGATGCCTACGGCGCGTCCCATACGGGGTGCTCCTTCGTTTTGTTGAGCCCGCGAGGACGCGAGCCATGTGCTTGAGTCGTTACGGATATCATAACCTGAGTCACATCATATCAATTCCGGTCTTCTCAAGGTGAGGCGATGAGCCGCACTCCCTATATACCCGTGGGGGTATATCCTGGCCCCATGCAGTTGGAGGAGATCGAGGTCCACGACATCCTGACGAGGCTACGCCGAGTCGAGGGGCAGATCCGTGGGATCCAGGGGATGCTCGAAGAGGGGCGCGATTGCTCCGACGTCATCACCCAGTTCTCCGCTTCGATGCGGGCGCTCGAGCATGCCGGCTACAAGTACTTCGCCGCGACGGTGGCCATGTGCGCCACCGACCCGGAACAGGCAGCGCTCGATGGTTACGACCCGGTGCGGCTCGAGAAGCTGTTCATGCAGCTCACGTGAACGGAGATGAATCGGTCTCGGCCGTGCACCTCGTTCCGGCTCGCGATTGGGAGACCTGGAGTGCGACAAACGACGCCGTGATCATCGACGTGCGCGAGCCGTTCGAATGGGCGATGGGGACACTCCCCGACTCGACTCTCATCAGACTCGGGTCGCTGCCCGACGAACTGGACGAACTCCATCGCGACCGCGCCATCCTGCTCGTGTGCCGGTCCGGGAATCGGTCGGGAGTTGCAGCGGAATACCTGGTCCGACGAGGGTTCGGGACCGTAGCGAACCTCACCGGAGGACTGGTCGACCTTGGAATGGCATGACACGCCGGTGAGCCGGCGAACACGAAGGAGACCCAACACCATGAAGTCAGGAACGATTCGAAGCCTGCTTGCGCTGATCCTGGCGCTGTCGGTTCTCGTGACCGCATGCTCGTCGAGTACCGACACCCAGAGCATCCAGTTGGTCTCTCCCGCCGATGCCGCTCAGGTGATCGCAGACGACCCCGCCGATCTCGTCATCCTCGATATCCGCACTCTCGACGAGTTCGACGAGGCTCGCCTGGCCGATGCGGTCATGGTCGACTTCTACGCCGCCGACTTCGCCGACCAGCTCGACGCTCTCGACAAGAACGTGCCGTACGTCATGTACTGCCGAACCGGCAATCGGTCTTCCGATGCCGTCAAGACGATGAAGGACCTCGGCTTCGTCGAGGTCTACGAGATCGACGGCGGGATCGTCAACTGGTTCGAACAGGGCTACCCGATCGAGAACTGACCGTCAGTTCCCGAGCCACTCGCCGACGATGGACACGAAGAGGTCGGACGCTTCGAGCATCGGGACGTGCCCGACGTCGTCCATCTCCACATACTCCCAGCAGGGTCGCTCGGCTGCCGCCCACCGGGCAGAGTCGACCGACACCAGGCGATCCTCGGCGCCGTGAATGAGCAGCGTCGGGGCGCCGATCCGGTGGATGAGCTTGCGGTAGCGGCGGGGGCGTAGCACGTAGCGGGCGATCGATCGGTCGGCTTCGAGGAACGCCGGGATCACCCAATCTTGCCCGCGCCGGCGCCGGTTGGCCTCGGTGAGTCGCTCCTTCGCCCGATCCGACACGGTTGATGGATCGGCGGTGATCATCCTCAAGGTCTCCGCCGTCTCCTCCTCCGGCGAGTGGGCGGCCCGGTAGGCCTTGAACGCCGGAACGCCGATGCCCGGAACCAGCGGACCGAGCAACTTCGTGAGAACCTCGAAATCGGGAGGATGTCTGCGGCTCACGGGCAGCGCCGGGTTGACGAGCACGATCCGCTCGACACGGTCAGCGTGCTCGGCGGCGGCGATGATGGAGATGAGGCCGCCCATGGAGTTGCCGATCAGCGTGGCGTTGTCGTGTCCGAGCAACTGGATCACTTCGGCGACGAGTCTTGCGTTGTCTTCGACGCTTGCCCGCCGGTCTCCTGGTTCGGAGTCGCCGAAGCCGACGAGGTCGATTGCCACGGTGTGACCAAACTCGGCGAGGTCGGGGCCGACGACGTCCCAGTTCTCGGTTGAACCCCCGAGACCGTGGATGAGAAGAAGCAGCGATCCGTCCCCACCGTGGTCGGTGAGCCGGACGGGTCCCCCGACGTCGAGTAGCGTGTCGTTCACGGGACCTACGCTACCGCGCTCAGCCTTCCACCGCCTCCAAGGAACATCATGTCCACGCTTCGTTCGATCAGCGCGCCCGCCGACTTCACCGTTCCCGGCGCACCCGATCTCGCCGGCGATCTATCTGAGGCCTGGGAGGACGGATCAGGGCGTCCCGAGTGGTCGTTCGTCCTCGAGGATGACGGGACGTCGATCGGCCGGGTGGCGTTCGTCGTCGATCCGACCTGTCCGCCCGAGTATCTCGGAGATCTTCCACCCGACGAGCTGCACGTGTTCGATCTCTGGCTTCCGGACGACACGGTCCTTGCCGGGGGTCTGGTTGTCGAAGCCCTCGGCCGGATTACCGATCCGATACCCGACCGGCTCCAGCTCCGGACCAACCGCGACATACACGCACAGGTCGCCCAACGCCTGGCGCTGGCCGGGGCTCTCGATCTTGTGCTCTTCCAGGAGAAGGAGGGGTTCTTGTGGCGCGATGACGGGAGTGATCTCGAGGTCCCGTCCCGCCTTGTCCTCCGGAGCATCGATGACGTCGGCCCTCGCCACTATCGCGACGTCTTCGCCGGGGTTCCCCGGGAGACTCTCGATCGGAACGACCAGTGGTATCGCCATCGAATGAGCGAGCGCGACTGGGCCTCGGTCATGATGACCTACTCGAACGACGACGACGCTCCGATGTGGCTCGAAGGTCGGCTCCCGGACGGTCGACCGGTCGGCATCGTCGCCGTATCGGATTTCGGCAGACCGGACACCGCAACGATCACCTACGTCGGCGTTCTGCCCTCACACCGCGGCAACGGCTACATCGACGACCTGATCGTCGCGGGCACCGCTGCGGCCAGGCAACTGGGATTCACGTCCATTCTGTCGGACGTCGACGTTGAGAACCACCCGATGATGGCGGCGATGGAGCGCCGCGGGCACCACGCCGGTTCCACCTCCTGGCATGGGTGGCACCACATCGGGTCGGTTTCTGATCTGGTCGCGAAGGGGTCGACGACTCGGTGACGTATCGTCGGCTCCCGGTCGGTGCGCCCGGGAGGGGCACTTCGGTCATCCGTAGTGGGAGGCAGCGATTCGGGCGTGCTTGGCGAAGTCGAAGGTACGGTCGAGCACCCACCGGAAAGCGAGTCCGTCGAGGGCGCCGAGCAGCACCTCGGCCTTGGTCGTCGCCTCATCGTCGGCCAGTGCGCCGTCCGCTCTCAGCATCGCTGCGGCAAAGCGTTCCACACGCCGGACGTGATGTCGGAGGAACCGACGGGCGACGGAGTCGTCGCTGCTCCCGGAGACCGCGAGTTGGAGGTAGATACGGGCGAGATCGGATTGATCGATCACGAATCGGATGTACGCGTCGACGAGGTCGTCGAGGGTGTCCGTGCCGGCATGCTCGGGATCGGGATCGACCACCTGGATCGCGTCCCTCGCTACCTGCATGATGGCTTGTTCCTTGGAAGGGAAGATGTTGTAGAAGGACCCGGCCTGCACGCCGGCCCGGTCACAGATCGCTTTGAGCGTTGCAGCATCGAGGCCGCCCTCCGCCAGAAGTTGGCGCGTAGCCTCGATGATCTTCGTCTCGGTCCTGATCCCTACTTGATAGCGGGCCATCGCGGACCTCCTTCGCAGGCGAGGATACTCCGATCTTGAGCGGGCACTCCAAAATGGAGTGTATACTCAAAAAGTCGGACGACCGGTGGTCCGCTTCCGGTTCTGTTCGCCGCCAGGAACACGATGGCGACACCAGCCGGGGAGTGAGCAATGAGCCACTACAAGAGCAACCTTCGGGATCTGCAGTTCAACCTTTTCGAGGCCTACGGGGTCGATGAGTATCTCGGCGAAGCACCGTTCGAGGAGATCGATCACGACACCGCGATGGACATCCTGCGCGAGGTCGAGCGCCTTGCTACGGAGGACTTCGCCGAGAGCTTCGTCGAAGGCGACCGTGTCAAACTCAAACTCGTCGACGGCGAGGTCGAGTTGCCTCCCGGTATCAAGAAGAGCCTCGATGCTTTCCACGAGGGCGGTTGGCATCTTGTCGGTCTTCCGAAGAGCCTCGGCGGCTTTGGAGCACCGGAGGCGTTGCGTTGGGCCTCGGGCGAACTGTTCGCCGGTGCGAACGCCGCCGCCTATCTCTTCGCGACCGGTGTCCTCATGGCGCGGGTGATCGAAGCCGTCGCGACCCCGGAACAGGTCGAGCGGTTTGCGGTTCCGATGGTCGAACGGAACTGGGGCGGCACGATGGTGCTCACTGAGGCAGATGCGGGTTCCGACGTGGGTGCCGGGATCACGAAGGCCTTCCACGTCGAAGGAGATATGTGGCACATCGAGGGTGTGAAACGATTCATCACATCGGGTGAGAGCGACTACAACGAGAACATCATCCACCTCGTCCTCGCCCGGCGTCCGGGCGCCGAACCGGGGACGAAGGGCTTGTCGATGTTCATCGTCCCGAAGTATCACGTCAACGAGGACGGCTCTCTCGGAGAGCGCAACGGTGTTGTGGCGACGGGCCTCGAGGACAAGATGGGGATTCGCGGATCCACGACCTGTGAACTCACGTTCGGCATGGACGAACCCGCGGTCGGCTACCTCGTCGGCAACGTGCACGAGGGTATCCGGCAGATGTTCCTCGTCATCGAGGACGCCCGCATGTCGATCGGTGTCAAGGCAGCGGCGACGCTCTCCACGGGATACCTGAACGCGCTCGAGTACGCCCAGGAACGGGTCCAATCGGCCGATCTCACCCAGAGTCGCGACAAGACGGCGCCACGGGTCACGATCATCCACCATCCCGCGGTGCGGCGCATGCTGATGACACAGAAGGCCCATGCCGAAGGGATGCGGGCGATGGTGATCTACGCGGCGTGGGTTCTCGACATGGCGCACCTCCATCCCGAGGAGCCGTACTGGGCGAAGCTCAACGATCTGCTCCTTCCTTTGGTGAAGGGGTATTCATCCGAGAAGGCGTACGAACTGCTGGCACAGTCGTTGCAGGTGTTCGGTGGCTCCGGCTACTCGCGCGACTATCCGATGGAGCAGTACATCCGCGACGCGAAGATCGACACGATCTACGAAGGAACGACCGCGATCCAGGGCCTCGACCTCTTCTTTCGGAAGATCGCCAGGGACCAGGGTGCGACGCTGATGCGTCTCGGCCAGGACATCCTCGAAACGGTCAAGGGCGGCTCTGAAGAGATGGCGGTCGAGCGTGAACTGCTCGGGAAGGCGCTCGAGGACCTCCAGATGCACGTCGGAGCGCTCGTCGGCTACTCGATGGGTGCAATGCAGGATCCGCCGCTGATCTACAAGACGGGGCTGCACACGACACCCTTGCTGGAGAGTCTCGCCGAGGTGGTCATCGGCTGGCTCCTGATCCGCCACGCCGACATCGCCCTCGAGGCGCTGCCCGAGGCGAGCGACACCGACCGGGCGTTCTACGAAGGAAAGGTCGCGTCGGCGCGGTACTTCGCACAGACTGTGCTCCCGAAAGCGCATCTGCGCCGAACACTCGCTGAGACCGAGGACGGTGGGCTCATGGACCTGCCGGTCGAGTCGTTCTAGGAATGAAGCACTCGT
This sequence comes from Acidimicrobiia bacterium, assembly GCA_030599515.1. Taxonomy (GTDB): domain Bacteria; phylum Actinomycetota; class Acidimicrobiia; order Spongiisociales; family UBA5794; genus JAHEEL01. The sequence continues at coordinate 5,533 of JAUVNV010000020.1, read as the reverse complement.
AGGTCCAGGGCCGGTTTCGTGTCGGACGTTCGATTCGTGCTTGGTGGCGCGTCCGCCGGTAGAGTTGCAGGCGGACTTCATTGGTCGCCGAAGGTGGCCAGCACAACGAAAGGTACATGCATGTCTGTAATCGCGAGCTATCCAATCCTGAACATGTTCTGGTGGATGCTGATGTTCTTCCTCTTCGTGATCTGGATCTGGCTCCTCATCACCGTCTTCATCGATGTGTTCCGTAGTGACCAGTCCGGATGGGCGAAGGCCGGTTGGACGATCTTCATCATCTTCTTGCCGCTGCTCGGTGTGCTCGTGTATCTGATCGCCCAGGGCGGCAAGATGCAGGAGCGTTCTGTTGAGCACGCCGCGAAGGTGCAGCAGGCGCAGAGCGCCTACATCCGTGACGTTGCCGGTACCGAGTCCACCGCCGACCAGCTGACGAAGCTCGCGGCGCTGCACGATTCCGGCAAGCTCACCGACGACGAATTCGCCGCCCAGAAGGCGAAGCTCCTCGGCTGAACCACCCGGAACCGTCGAAGCAAGAGGGGTCGGACACCGTCCGGCCCCTCTTCTCATAGGTGCTCTGCGAACCCTGGGCTCGTAGGTGCGTATAGGTGCTCTGCCAGCCCACAGTTCGGACGGTCTACGCTCATCTCATGACTACCAACGATCACTACGACCGGATCCTCGGCCTCCGCGCCCTCCGCACGTATCGCGACGAACCGCTGCCGGATGCTCTCATCGAGTGTCTGCTCGAGGCCGCCCGATGGACCGGAAGCAGCAAGAACCTCCAGAACTGGTCCTTCGTCGTCGTCGATGGCGACCAGAAGGATCGGCTTGCCGAGTGCGGAGACTTCACCGATCCCCTTCGTGCGGCCCCGGTCGCCTTCGCTCTGGTGGAGGAGGCCGATGGATACGAATTCGACACCGGCCGTGTCGCCCAGAACGTGATGCTCGCTGCTGATACGCTCGACTTGGCGTCGTGCCCGATCACGCTGCATCGCGAAGATGATGCACGTGCCATTCTCGGCCTCCCCGAAGGAGCCAGATGTCGGTACGTCGTCGCCGTCGGCTATCCGACGGACGACGCGGTGCCGCGCAAGTTCGGCGGCCGCAAGCCGATGAGCGACCTCGCGTTTCGGAACCGCCACGGTGAATCCTGGTGACCCCAGGTTCGATCGGCATCTTCGACTCGGGTGTCGGCGGCCTCGGAATCCTGAGAGAGGTGCAGGCGCTTCTCCCGTCGGCCAATCTTGTGTACGTCGCGGATCAGGCGTACTCCCCATACGGCGAGCGCGGACTCGCCGCGGTGCGAGCGCGGGCGTTCGCCGTCAGTGAGTACCTGATCGACGCGGGCGCGACCACCGTCGTTGTTGCATGCAACAGCGCATCCGCTGCAGCGCTTCACGAACTCCGGGAACGGTTCCCTGCCATGTCGTTCGTCGGCATGGAACCCGCGGTCAAACCAGCGGTCGGCGCCACACAGCGGGGAACCATCGGCGTCCTCGCCACCGAAGCCACGTTCCAGGGTGAGCTCTTCGCGTCGGTCGTCGACCGCCATGCCCGAGGGGTCTCCGTCGTGGCCCGGGCTTGCCCCGGACTTGCGGCGGCGATCGAAGACGGTGACGATGTCGATGATTTGGTCCACCGATTCACGGCCGACGTCGTGGGCCGGGGCGCCGACACGATCGTGCTCGGTTGCACCCACTACTCGTTCGTTGCCGACCAGATACGAACCGCGGCCGGCAGCGGTGTCCGCGTCATCGACCCTGCCCCTGCGGTCGCTCGCCAGGTCAAGCGGGTGAGAGGCGATCGAGGCACCGGCGAACGCGGAGGAATGAGCTATCTCACGACCGGGGATGCGAGCCGGTTTGCGGATCAGGTCGAGCGGCTGACGGGAGTTCGCCGGCCGGCACAGGCCGTGGAGATCGGAGGATGAACTGATGAGTCGCGTCACGGTCGTACGAGGTGACATCACGACACAGGACGTCGACGTGATCGTGAATGCTGCCAACGCTCACCTGGTACACGGTGGCGGGGTTGCTGCAGCGATCGCGGTGGCCGGAGCACCGGCGGTTGATGCTGAATCCCGTGCCTGGATCGACGCACACGGGCCGGTGCCACCCGGTGGGGCGGCCGTCACATCCGCCGGATCGATGCCGGCCGATCACGTGATCCACGTCGTCGGGCCGATCTATCGGGACGGACAGGACAATGAAGCGCTACTTGCCCAAGCCGTGCGAGGCGCATTGGACACGGCCGACCGACTCGAGGCGCAGTCGATCGCCATCCCGGCTATCTCGGCCGGGATCTATGGATACCCAACGGAAGAGGCATGCCGGGTCATCGTGCATGCCGCTGACACCTGGCTGGCCGACGGCGGCCGGATCGACGAGATCCGCCTGGTCGCCTTCGACGGCGAGACCGCCGACCACATCCGACGTGCTCTGCGAACCCTGGGCTCGTAGTGGCGCATGGGTACCTTCCCAGCCCACAGTTCACGGGACCCTCGGCTAGATCGATCGGCGAGCCCGCTCAATCGCCAATCGGATCGTTTCAGTGACATGCTCGGGACGCTCGGTCACGTCCCGCCAGGTGAACCGATAGATGGACCAACCGTGGAGCAGCGCCGAGCGATCGCGTTCCCTGTCCTGCTCGAATGCGTCCTGCCCCGCGTGCCAGCGACGAGAGTCCCACTCGATGGCAACGCTCCAATCGGGATAGCAGGCGTCGAATCGCCGGACGGGATTCCACGGGATGGCGTACTCGAGATGTGGGTCGGGTAGCCCTCCTTCCCGGAGGACATTCAGTCCTCGAATCTCGAGAACCGTTGCATTTCTCTCGATTCCCGACCCACGTTCGGCGAGGATTGACCGAATGGTCGTGGATCCGGTCTTGCCCCGCCGGGCCACGTCCCGGAGCACCGCGCCGAGACTCTCGACGGTGAGGCGCTTCTGTGTGATGAGGTCATCGGTGATGTGGGCAACGTGCTTTGGGTGCAGGACGGAAGCCAGGTCAATGATCGTTCGAGGGATGGTGGTGCAAGGCAGGTCTCCCAATTTCTCCACATGGTCAATGGTGAGATCGTGGTTCCGGTGCACTGTGACGCCTGGGAAGGAGTGAGTGGATCGCGTATGAACACTGACTACGGCGAGACCTGGGCGGACCCGAGCGATGGAGTGGAGTTCGGCGGCCGCCTGATGTGAAACCACTGAGTTCGGAAGTGCTGCAATAGCTGCTCTGATCCGATCGTGAGACTCGGTCATCTCAATGACTCGGTAGACGGAACGTGAGATTCTGGTCCAGCGACCGACTCGCAACCGGTACCGGATCGCTCCGGGACTCAGTCCGCAGTCCGAAGCCTGATCCAATGTGATGACTCCGCCTTGTTTCGATGCGAGGGTGAGGGCTGACCGATCGGCTTCCATTCTCACATCATCTCTGTTCTCTGGGCCGATTCATAGACACCCGTTCTATGGGCTGTGAGCGCACCTATGCGCCACTGCGAGCCCAGGGTTCGTAGAGCACCTGTAGGGTTGCGGGCATGAAACCGACTGTTGCCATCCTCGGGGCCGGATCGATGGGCGAGACGTTCGGTCTCGGTCTGCTGCGTGCGGGTTGGGAGACGAGCGATCTCTCCATCGCCGACCGTCGGCACGAGCGGATCCGGGAGGTCGAGTTCCTCACCGGGATCACCGCAACTCTCGATGCCGCACAGGCGGTAGCCGGGAAGCGGGTGATCGTGGTTGCGGTCAAGCCGAAAGACGTGCCGGCACTCCTGGAGCAGATTCGCGAGACTCTCGCGGCAGATCAGGTCATCGTCTCGATCGCGGCCGGCGTGACGATTGCCTCATACGAGAAGGAGCTACCAGACATCCCGATCGTTCGCTCGATGCCGAACACACCGGCTGCCATCGATGAGGGCATGACCGCCTACTGCGGAGGCACGCACGCCGATACTGAAGCGATCAAGGACGCGGCCGCGGTCCTCGGCGCCGTCGGTGACACGATCGAGCTCTCCGAGGACTTGCTCGATGCCGTAACGGCCGTGTCCGGCACAGGCCCGGCGTATGCGTTTCTCCTCGCCGAGGCCATGACGGAGGCGGCGATTCGCGAGGGGCTCCCGCACTACGCGGCCGAGCGTCTCGTTCATCAGACCCTGCGAGGAGCGGGGATGCTGCTTGCCGGATCCGACAAGAGTGCGTTCCGTCTGCGAAGCGACGTGACATCACCCGGAGGGACGACTGCCGCCGCCATGTACGCCCTTGAAGAGGGTGGGTTCCGTACGCTGATCGAGGACGCGATTCGAGCAGCAGCGCGGCGATCTCGCGAGCTCGGACGCACAGCCGCAGGAGACTCCGACGGATGAACGTTGTCGGTCGCAGCGTCCTCGCCGTCACCAATCGTCCAACCGTCCGCAAGCTCTTCTCTGAGTCAGCGGTGGGGCGCCGTCTCTCTCTCCGCTTCGTCGCGGGCGAGACGATCGACGACGCCGCAGCGGCGGTGCAGGTTCTCAACGAGATGGGTGCGCAGGTCTCGCTGGACCATCTCGGGGAGCACGTCGCCGACGTCACGGCCGCCGTCGCCGCCCGGGACGACTATCTCGACTGTCTCGACCGTATCCACGCCGACGGTCTCGACGCCAACATCGCGGTCAAGTTGACCCAACTCGGTCTCGGACTCGATGATGACCTCGCCGTCGAGTCCCTGGGTGCGCTCGCGTCCCGTGCCGCCGATGCCGGGACGACCGTGACGGTCGACATGGAGGAATCCGAACTCGTCGAGAGGACCGTCACGGCGTTCGAGACGGTTCAGGCCCGGCATGGGAACGTCGGCATCGCCGTTCAGAGCTACCTCTATCGCACCCCCGCCGATCTCGACCGCATCGTCGCGCGTGGTGGCCACGTGAGGCTCTGCAAGGGCGCATATGCCGAACCGCCCGAGGTCGCTTACCAGCAGACGGGCCAGGTCGATGCCGCCTTCGACGCCCTCACCCGGCGATTGATGGCGACTCCCGCGATCAAACCGGCCATCGCTACCCACGACAATGACCGGATCGACCTCGCGAAGCAGCTCGCCGGTAGCCGCACCGGACCGTGGGAGTTCCAGATGCTCTACGGCGTCCGCAGGAACCTTCAGCGATCCCTTCTCGACGAGGGATACCCGGTCCGCATCTATGTGCCGTACGGCACCGCCTGGTACCCGTATCTCACGCGCAGGATGGCCGAGCGTCCCGCGAACGTGGCGTTCTTCCTGCGAGCCGCGGTGGGGAGATAGGCGACCACCTTGGCAGTGTTGGGTACCCTCGTCAATCCATGAGACGTCTGATCCTCGCCGCCATCGCCCTCGTCGTTCTCGTCGCCGCCGCTCAACCTGCCGACGTGGCCCGCGTACTCGAGATTCAGGGCTTCTACGTCGAAGACGGATCGGATGCCGACCCCGATGCGGTTGAAGATGCAGTCGCCGAGGCTCGGTTCGCCGGGGGCAACCTCTCGGTCGCGGTCCTCGCCTTCGAACCGTCCGGTGGTGCGCCGATCTT
>JAUVNV010000107.1 GCA_030599515.1 Acidimicrobiia bacterium | reverse complement strand
CTCGTCGAGCACTACGTCGCTCGCTCCGACAAGCGTTCCCTCGTAGGGAACATCTATCTCGGCAAGGTCCGCAACGTTCTCCCGGGGATGGAGGCGGCGTTCATCGACTTCGGCGGCGGCAAGAACGGTGTTCTGTACGCCGGGGATGTGAACTACGGCGCGTACGAAATGAACGGCAAGCCGAAGCGCATCGAATCCGCACTCGAGCCGGGCGATTCGGTCCTCGTGCAGGTTGTCAAGGACGCCATGGGCCACAAGGGCGCCCGTCTTACGAATCAGGTCAGTCTCGCCGGGCGCTACCTGGTGCTTGCCCCCGATGCGCAAGTGAGAGGCATCTCGCGACGCCTACCCGACGAGGAACGCCGGAGACTACGTGAACTCGTTGCCGAGTTTCGCCCGGAGGGGATGGGTGTGATCGTCCGCACCGCAGCTGAGGGTGCGACGCCCGAAGACATCAAGTCGGATATCGACCGGCTCAGCGAGATCTGGAGCGGGATCGAGAAGGACATGGGATCGGCCTCGGCCCCCGCGCTCATCTACCAGGAGCCACCGCTCGTCATCCGAGTGATTCGCGAGCACTTCACCCGGGATTTCAAGCGATTGATCGTCGACAACCGTGACACTCACGACCAGATCCTCTCCTATCTCGGGGGCACCGGATCCGACCTGATCGAGAAAGTCCAACTGTACGGTGACGAACTTCCGCTGTTCGAGCGTTTCCACGTTGAGGATCAGCTCCGCAAGGCTCTCGATCGGAAGGTCTGGCTCCCGTCCGGTGGCCACATCGTCATCGACCGCACGGAAGCGCTCACCGTAATCGACGTGAACACGGGCAGGTACGTCGGTCACTCAAACCTGGAGGACACGGTCCTTCAGAACAATCTCGAGTCCTCCGAGGAGATTGCGCGACAGTTGAGGCTCCGGGACATCGGCGGAATCATCGTGATCGATTTCATCGACATGGAGATCCAGAAGAACCAGGAAGCGGTGCTGCTCCGTCTGCGGGAACACCTTGCGAAAGACAAGATGCGCACTCAGGTCTTCGACGTTTCGAACCTCGGACTGGTTGAGATGACCCGCAAGAACGTATCAGCCGGTCTTCTCGAGTCATTCTCCGAGGTATGCCCGCGGTGCAACGGACGGGGCGTTCTGCTGCACGAGGAAGCCGCTACGACCGGAGTTCGGATGGCCAGCGGCTCCGAGAACAGCGACATCGCGTAGGACGACCTGGCCATAGGGCGTCGTTCCGCTATCATGAATGGGCGCTTCGCACGTGAGGCGTATGACCGCGCCGAGGGAATCGGCTCGCCCACCACAAGTATTGAAGGATCATGTACGCCATCATTCGCGCCGGCGGCAAGCAGGCCAAAGTTCAAGAGGGTGACGTTCTCGATGTCGAGCGCATCAAGGCCGAAGGGGAAGTGACGTTCACGCCGCTCCTCATCGTCAACGACGACGGCAGCGTCATCTCCGATCGCGACGCTCTCGACAAGCTGACGGTTACCACCGAAGTTGTCGGCGAGTCCACGGGCCCGAAGATCGACATTTTCAAGTACAAGAGCAAGACGGGGTATCGGCGTCGCGCCGGCCATCGCCAGAAGTACACGCGCCTCGAGGTGAAGAAGATCGAGCTCCCGGTTGCCAAGAAGAAGGCAGCGAAGAAGTCGGTTGATTCCGACGAGAAGGCCGCGACGAAGAAGGCTGAGAAGAAGCCGGCCGAGACCGAGGCCAAGACCCAGAAGAAGGCTGAGAAGAAGTCGGCCAAGACCGAGAAGAAGGAGGGTTGAGATGTCCAAGACCAAGGCAAGCGGCTCATCCAAGAACGGTCGCGATTCGGCAGCACAGCGGCTCGGACCGAAGGTGTTCGACGGTCAGACCGTCAACTCGGGTGCGATCCTCGTCAGGCAGCGCGGCACGCGCATCCACCCCGGCAACAACGTTGGACGAGGTGGAGACGACACGCTCTACGCGATGACCGAGGGCGTTGTGCAATACGGCACGAAGCGCGGCCGTCGCCAAGTTTCGATCCTGTCGTAGGCAGGATCGAGTACTCAGTAGTCAGAAGGGCTGGTCCTCATGGGCCGGTCCGTTCTGTTTACTGTTGTCTGACTACTGAATACCGATTACCGACTACCGAGTACCGTCCCCACATGGCTTCTTTCGTTGACTCTGTTCGTCTGTTCGCCCGCGGCGGCGCGGGCGGTGCAGGCGCCGCCTCATTCCAGAAACGGAAGGGCAAGCCGCGCGGTCGGCCGAATGGAGGGAACGGGGGGAGGGGCGGCAACGTCATACTCGCCACCGATCCGGGAATCAGCACACTCCTGCGATACGACCGAAAGCCACACTGGAAGGCCGGTGACGGAGAACACGCCGAAGGGGACCTCCGGCACGGTCGCAACGGCGACGACCTTGAACTCACCGTGCCCCTCGGCACCGTCGTTCGCGACGAGGACGGACTGCTGATAGCCGATCTTGTCGAACCGGGCCAGCGCCTGATTGTCGCTGAGGGTGGGCGCGGGGGTCGCGGCAATGCCTCCTTCGTCACGCCGGATCGGAGGGCTCCTTCCTTCGCCGAACAGGGGGAGTACGGCGACGATCCGACGCTCATACTCGAACTGCAACTCCTCGCGGACGGCGCGTTGATCGGTTACCCGAACTCCGGGAAGAGCACGCTTGTAGCGAGCGTTTCTGCAGCGAAGCCCAAGATCGCGGACTACCCGTTCACGACCCTCCGGCCGCATCTCGGCGTTGTCGCCATCGATGGACGCGAGTTCGTGCTGGCCGACATCCCCGGTCTCGTCGAGGGAGCAGCCGAGGGGAAGGGACTCGGTCACGAGTTTCTCCGACACACCGAGCGTGCGCGTGTCCTCGTCGTGCTGCTCGACCCCTCAGACCTTCAACTTGACTCCCCGGAGCGCCAGTACGACGTCCTGGTACACGAACTCGAGTCCCACTCGCCCGACCTGGCGGAGCGCCCCCGGGTCGTCGTTCTCAACAAGATCGATCTGCCGGGGGACCATGGCACGGCATGGGCGGTCGAGCGGGGTCTCGAGCTGTTCGAGATCTCGGGAGTCACCGGTGAAGGGGTCCCCGAGCTGCTGCACCGAATCGCCGACCTGACCGAGGAAGCCGAGCGAGAGGCGCCGGATCGAGAAAGCTTCGTGCTGCATCGCCCGCTCGGCGCCGCGTTCACGATCGAGAGAAAGGGCAACGAGTGGGTGGTCGCCGGGAGAGTGGCCGAACGCGCTGTCAACCTCGACGATCTCACCAACCCGGACGCTGCCGATCTCGTGGCGAAGCGACTGCTTGGAACCGGGATCGACGGAGCGCTCCGGGAAGTGGGCGCAGAACCCGGTGACGACGTCCGTATCGGGGCCCTGGTGTTCACCTATGACCCGGATGCGGCCGAGGATCAGGCTCCGTGAGGCATCCCATCGAACCGGGTCGTCCGATCGTCGTCAAGATCGGCTCCTCCAGCTTGACGACGGGCGGTGGTCTCATCAACGCGGAAGCGATTGATCGGATCGTCTCTCAGATCGCCTGGCTCCGCCAAGCCGGTCACCCGGCTGTGCTCGTGAGTTCGGGTGCGGTCGCCGCCGGGCTTCCGGCATTGGGTGTGGTCGAGCGCCCTGGTAACCTGCCGGGGCTCCAAGCTGCCGCAGCGGTCGGTCAGAGCAAGCTCATCGAGCGCTACGCGCAAGCGTTCGCCTGCCACGATCTCGTCGTCGGACAGATACTCCTGACCCGCGACGTTCTTGCCGGGCGCGAGCCGTATCTTCATGCACGAGCGGCACTTGATCGCCTGCTCGAACTCGGTGTCGTTCCGATCGTCAATGAGAACGACACGGTTGTCGTCGACGAGCTCCGGTTCGGGGACAACGACCGACTCGCGGCGATCGTCTCGCATCTCGTCGGGGCGGGGCTCCTCGTCATTCTCACCGACACTCCGGGCCTCTACGCCCACGATCCGCGCCTCGTTGCCGAGCCGGAACTCCTCAGCGCTGTGAGGCATACCGATGAGATTCTCGACGACCTGCACAGCGGTGGGAGCGTCGGCGCCTACGGATCGGGTGGTGTCGCGACGAAGGTCGCTGCAGCACGGATGGCTGCCTTCTCGGGCATTCCGACGGTCGTGGTGGGTGCTGTCGAGCACGACGCCGTTCGACAGGCGATCACGGGTGCAGACATCGGAACCTGGGTTGAGCCCCGATCTTCGAGTCTCGGAGCGAGGCGACTCTGGATCGCATTCAGCCTCCCGTCTCTCGGTGTCCTCACCGTCGACGATGGCGCCGTTGCGGCGCTCGTTGAAGATGGTCGTTCCCTCCTCGCCGCCGGTGTCGTAGGCGTGGAGGGTGACTTCTCTCGGGGCGATGCCGTCGAGATCCATGACGAGGCCGGTCGCCTGATCGGAAAGGGATTGGCCGGCCTCGCCGGTTCCACGCTGCGTGATGTTCTCGGCCGTCACTCCTCGATCGCAGGCGGTGCCGCCGTCCACCGGGATGATCTGATCGTTCTCGCATAGGAGAGCACTCCTTGCAACCGAGCACGCTCGCCGGATGGATGTACTCGACGATCCGGACGCGATGGCGTTAGCCCTCCGATCGGTCGGGTATTCTCCCGACCCGCGATCGTCCAGATCGTGTTCCCGGCCCAACATATCGGAGATCCAATCCTGGCAGAAGGACCCGCGGTCTCGGGGGCTGCGCTCGGAGCGACGATGCTCACGTGCGGGTGACACGGTCGATGGATGTGGGTCTAACGACCTGTTCGGCTCAGTTTCCGGAGGTGATCCGCCGATGACCTGGGTACGGGCATTACGCCAATCCCATTGGTTCTACAAGGGGGATCGTGACCAGAATCATCGCTATCGAGGACTCACCGGTGCTCCAGCGTCTAGTTGAGATCACGATGCGGGGCACAGGTATCGAAGTGGAGCCGTGCCTCGATGGTTCCGGCGGTCTCGAGACGGTTCTCGCTGATCCACCGGACCTCGTCGTTCTCGATCTCGGCCTACCGGATCTGTCCGGGTGGCAGATTCTCGATCGGCTCCGCGCTGAGCCGGCGACCCGTGAGACACCGGTCATCGTCACGACGGGCGAGACCCGGGGGAGCGTTGCCGATCGGGCGGCGACGTATGATGCCGTGACCCTCGAGAAGCCGTACACCGGTGCTGTGCTCCGGGCGACGATTCTCATGCTGATCAACAGACGGACCGTGGTCACATCACCGACGTGACCCTTCACAGGGGCTCCAGCATCCAGTAGGTTGACGGTGCGGTGACGGCGATGGAGCAACGTGACTTCGCTTCTCGCGGCCGTCTTGCTGGCAACGTCGATCGCCTCGCCCTCGTGCGCTGCACTGGCCTGGCCTGTGTCCGGTGAGGTCATTCGCGGATTCCTTCCGACCGGTCGATACAGCGGCCACTGGGGCGTCGACATTGCCGCTCCCATGGATACGCCGATTCGCGCGGCCGGCGATGGGCTTGTCTCCTTCGGCGGCGTGGTCGTCGGAAACCGGACCGTCACCGTCGACCATGGGGGATTGAGGACTTCCTACTCGTATCTCTCCCTGAGATCCGTGGGGAGGGGAGACAAGGTCCGGCTCGGAGATGTCGTCGGTGTGATCGGAACTCACGACGGGAGGAGCGCCCTTCACTTCTCGGTGCGCATCGGCGACCGCTACGCCGATCCGCAGATCGCGCTGCACTGCACCGAGGAACCGTCGGTGGCACTGTGGTTGCGTGCCATGATCTCGGGGACTCCGTATCCTGGATCCCATGCGAGCCATATTCGGCGGTACATTCGATCCTCCCCACTTCGCCCATCTCGCGGCCGGGGAGGCCGCCCACGATCAACTGAGCGTCGACATGGTGACGTTCATCCCCGCCGGACGTCCGTGGCAGAAGGCCGGAAGGAGCGTGTCCGCGGCCCACCACCGACTCCGCATGACCGAACTCGCCGTAGAAGGAGTCGAGTATTTCACGGTCGATGACCGAGAAGTGCATCGTGACGGATGGACCGTCACAATCGACACGGTCGAGAGCTTCGCCGAAGAGCGCATCGTTCTGATCGTCGGGGCCGACGCCGCCGGAGGCATCCCGACATGGCACCGCTCGAACGAACTGCTCGAACGAGTACAGATCGCAGTCGTGCCCCGTCCGGGTGTCGAACGAGAAGACGTCGAGAACGCCGTGCGTCGCGAGATCGCCTGGCTTGACATGCCGCCGATCGATCTGTCCGGAACCATGCTGCGACGACATGTCTCCGAAGGTCGATCGATCCGGTTCCTCGTTCCGAAACCGGTACTGGACTACGTGACCGAACACAATCTCTATCAAAAACCGTCCTGAATGGAGGAGAACTCTCTCCTAGAATCAGGGTGCACCCGCAGAAGGAGTTCCTATCCCAGCCAACCAGCATGCTGAAACCGCAGCGCGTGCCGCTGCCGAAGCGATTATCGACAAGAAGGGCAACGATGTTGCCCTTCTCGATGTCTCGGATCTCGTGGTCATCACCGACGTGTTCGTGATCGGAACCGGGACTTCCAGCCGTCACGTGCGGAGCCTCGCCGACGACGTCGAGGAGCGATTGCGCGAAATCGGCGACCGGCCACTTCGGAAGGAGGGGGCGGACTACGGTCGTTGGGTGCTACTCGACTACGGCGACTTCGTCGTTCACCTTTTCGATGCTGAGACACGCGACTTCTACGACCTCGAACGGCTGTGGGCCGACGCCCCGAGGGTCGAGTTTGCCGAACCCGCTGCTACATCCGAGGCCTGATAGAATCCCGAATCTTCCGGGGCTGTAGCTCAGCCTGGCAGAGCACTTGACTGGCAGTCAAGGGGTCAGGGGTTCGAATCCCCTCAGCTCCACCGGAGAGACAAACGCTGAGACCCTTGCTACTGCGAGGGTTTCAACGCGTTTGGGAGCAATCGTTTGGCGGACGCGAGGTGAGGTGTGGGTGGTTTTCTTGAATGTTTTCTGGGTGGATTGTTCCGAGCTGAACACTGACGGGCAGTCGCGTGCCAAGAATCGGACGCGTACGACCGTGTGAGACACAGATCAGGCTTCGCACGCACTCCTAACCCTACAGCTAGCCGAAACACCGCCACCGCATCGTCACAGATTCTGCCGCCCATAACGAAGGCACGTATGCGCCCTGTGGGCGGTGCCGCCACGCCGTGCAGAGTGCCGGATATGCGCTCTCACGGCGTTGATCGTTCTGTCATACTTCTCCTTGTTGACGGGTCGCTGAGAGGAGCCAGGTGATGGTTTCGAAGGTGTTGACGGACACGCCGGTTGTTGGGTCGCCATCGAGGGTGTATGGCGAGACCTATGTGGCGGGGACGGAGCCGCTCGTCGATGGAGAGATGCGGGTCACGGTCATTGGAAGTGGCGACCCGTGGCCACGGAAATCCCAAGCATCCGGGTCTGTGGTGATCGAAGTCGGCAACCCGCAACGGGACTTCTTCTTCTTCGATCTCGGCTCGGGTGCGCTGATGAACTTCACCGGATTGCATCTCCCTGTAACGGGCACCTCGAAAGTGTTCCTGTCCCACCTCCACGCCGATCACATCGGGGACATTCCTGGCCTCCTCGGAAGCCTCGCCAAGATCGGTCGAGTGGACCCGGTCGAGATATGGGGCGGCAGTTCTGACGAGCCTGAACTGGGCTTGGCAGCGTTCGTGGACCATATGACGAAAGCGCTGGCATGGGACGCACGTTCCTTTAGAGGCTTCAACCCGACGACTGGGACTGCCGCGATTCCTCACGAACTGCCGTACGACCGGCCAGCAACTGTCTACGAACGCAACGGTGTCACGATTTCCAGCTTCCCGGTGATTCATGCTCTCAATGGCGCTGTGGGCTACACGATTGAGTACGCGGGACGCAAAGTCGTCTTCTCCGGCGACACTCGCCCGTGCCAGTACGTGGTCGATGCCGCCCAGAATGCAGATCTCTTGATCCACGAGTGTTTCCAGTCGCCCCGCGTCGCCGCCAAGGCGATGGGTCTCGACGAGGCCATCGCCACGAACCTCCTCAAAGGGGCACACACGATCCCTGATCAGGCCGGTCAGGTCTTCGCCCTAGCTGAACCGCGGATGGTCGCGCTGTGGCATCTTGACCTGCGGCCAGGAGTTGACGCCGTGTTCG
>JAUVNV010000124.1 GCA_030599515.1 Acidimicrobiia bacterium | reverse complement strand
GTTGATGAATCCGATGATGAGCGGCAGAGCTACGGCGAGGGATCCGGGGAGGATCATCTCTCGTAGCGACGCGCTGGTCGAGATCTCGACGCACTTCGCGTACTCGGGTTTCGCATCGGGATCCCCCTCCCGAAGGCCGGGGATCTCGCGGAACTGCCGCCGGACCTCCTCGATCATCTGGTTGGCCGCTCTTCCGACCGCCTGAATGGTCTGGGCGGCGAAGAAGTACGGGAACATCGAACCGAGGAACAGTCCCACTATCACCCAGATGCTCAGGATGTCGAGCTGCTCGATGATCGGCTCTCCGGCGGCCTTCAGTTCCACGTTGACCGATTGGATGAAGGTAAAGAACAGAGCGAGTGCCGTGACGGCTGCAGAGCCGATGGCGAAGCCCTTCGCAACGGCGGCCGTGGTGTTCCCGAGGGCATCGAGCTGATCGGTGGCCTCGCGGACCTCGGGTGGCAAGTGCGCCATCTCAGCGATTCCGCCTGCGTTGTCGGCAATCGGCCCGTAGGCGTCGACCGAAACGGTGATGCCGAGGGTCGCGAGAACGCCGATCGCGGCGATAGCAACACCGTAGATGCCTCCCCCCTCAACGGCCATGTCCCCGGCCCAGAAGGCGGCCCCCATGCCGAAGGCAACCACGATCACCGAAAACGCCGCCGACTTCATGCCCTCGGAGATACCAGCGAGGACGACCGTTGCGGGCCCGGTCTGGGTCTGGCGAGCAATCTCCTTCACGACCTTGTACTCATCCGACGTGAACCACATCGAGATCCGCCCGATGAGAACGCCGACGAGGAGTCCAACGAGAACCGCGATGAAGAAACCCCACGGGTTCTTGACTCCTTCGACGCCACCGAACATCACCGGCGTGAGCACTGCAACACCAATGACTGTCAGCCCTGCTGCCGCCCATGTGCCACGCTCGAGCGTCGCGGCGAGGCTGGCCTTGCCGGGACGCACGAGGAACGACCCGATGATCGAGGCGAGCATCCCGATGGAAGCGATCATGAGGGGGTAGAACACGGCTTGCATCGTGAATGCCTCGCCGGCCACACCGAAAACGAGCATCGCGAACGCGATCGGGGCGATGAGGGATCCGACGTAGGACTCGAACAGGTCGGCGCCCATGCCGGCGACGTCGCCGACGTTGTCGCCCACGTTGTCGGCGATCGTTGCCGGGTTCCTTGGATCGTCTTCCGGTATCCCCGCTTCGACTTTCCCAACGAGGTCGGCGCCGACGTCGGCCGCCTTCGTGTAGATGCCGCCGCCGACGCGTGCGAACAGAGCGATCGACGATCCGCCGAGACCGATCGCCGTGATGATGGCAACCCAGTCATCGAGATCGAGGATCTCCTTGAACAGCCAGATGCCGAGGGAGAAGCCGAGCAGGCCGAGACCGGCCACCGTGAAACCCATGACCGCCCCACCCCGGAACGCAACCGGAAGCGCCTCTGCGGTGCCGCCGCGGCGGGCAGCTTCAGTGGTGCGGGCGTTCGCTGCGGTAGCGATCCGCATGCCGATGAAACCCGCAGTGCCAGAGAGCAGAGCGCCGAACACGTAGGCGATCCCACCCCACGGCCAACCCCACGGAAGAAGAACCATGATCAACACCGTCATCAGGGCGACGAAGATCGCGATCGCGCGATATTCCCGTTTCAGGAACGCCATCGACCCCTCTCGGATGGCTCCCATCAACTCCACCATCCGATCGCTGCCGGGGTCGGCAGAGATCACCTGACGGGCGTATACGAACGCAAGGATCAGAGCGGCAACGCCCATCGCTGCGGCAATGTAGAGCCAGAGTTCCGGATTCACAGGCAACTCCTGAGGGTCGATTGCAGTATGCCCGGGTGATTATAGATTCGTGCGCTGTCGACCCCGATTGCGTAGCAAGATCTGCTCCCCGGCGCCTGTCCCCTGTCGCCTCGGCTGGTCCCGGGTCCACGCAATTCGTCCGGGTCTCTCGTACGATTCACACCCGTGAAACGACTCATCCCGACACTCCCCCTCCTTGTCGCTCTGGCGCTCGTCGCCGGCGCGTGCACATCCACGCCTGAGGCCGCTCCCGACTCGACGACCTCTCCGACGATCGCCACGACGCAACCCACTACGTCGGCAACAACGTCGCAGGCTCCCACCACGAGCACCACCGAAGCGACCGCCGCGGTCACCATCGACGGCGATCTGCCGGAGGCGTTGCTCGTAGCGATCACCGCCGTGGTCTCCTGGCAGCGAGACGACCGAAGCGATGCGCCCGCCCTCCCGGCGGGGCTTGCCGCACACCTGGCGGCCAACCCCCTGAGCACATCAGCCGCGGTCTCGGTGACCGGTACCACAGCAACGATCGAAGGTGGGGACATCGCCGTCGTCGAGACCGACACCGGCGACGTGCTCCTGGCAGCCGACGAGGGCGACGGATGGCGGATCGTCGGCGCCGATCCCGGCGTGGGTCCCCCCTGGTACGGTGAGCAACCCCGAATGGTGATGGTCATCGGATCTGATGCGCGCCCCGGAGGGGACCAGCAGACCCATCGAGCGGACAGCATTCACCTGCTCACGGCGAATCCATCGGATGGGAACGGAACGATCGTCGGCTTCCCGAGAGACAGTTGGGTTTCGACACCGTACGGCTCGATGAAATTCACCTCATTGATGGCCGGACGCGGCCCCCAGGTCATGGTCGACAAGGTCGTCGACACGTGGGATCTCCCGGTCGAGGGCTACGTCGTCACCGGGTTCAAGGGTTTCGAAGACCTCATGCGAAGCTTGGGCAACCTTCCCATCGACCTCCCGCGAGCACTGCCGAGCCAGCCGTGGTGGCCCGCTTTCCGAGCCGGGGAACAGACGCTGTCCCCGCAGCGCACGCTTGAGTACTCGAGGACCCGCAAAGGCGTCCCCGGCGGGGACTTCACGCGCTCGGCGAACCAGGGTCTCGTCATGCTGGCCGTGCTCCGTCTGCTCCAGATGAACGACATCGCCGACGCGCCCGAGATCGTCAGCGTTCTGCTCGACCATGCCTGGACCAGTCTGACACCGACCGATCTCATCCAGCTGGCCGCCACCATCCACGCCCTGGATCCCGAGGAGATCGAGAACGTGGTTCTCCCCGGCAGACTGGGCCGAGCCGGACTCGCCTCCGTCGTGCGTCTCACCGCTGAAGCCGACGAGATGCTCGCGGATCTGGCGGACGACGGATTGCTGGAAAGCAACAAGTAGCAGGACGAAACCATGAATCGCCCTGAGTCTCTGTGAGACCCGGAGCGACTCAAATGTCTCCGTCGATCAGTGCCACCGGGGCGAACTCGGCTCGACTCGAAGCGCGAACCGTGATGGTTCCGAGTCCGAGCAGCGTCACGCGCCGTTCTACGACAACTTCGACGACGCGCGATCGCCAGGTGCGGTCCACCGGGCACGAGCATTTCGTCAGCACTGCACCGTTCGCCAGCGCGAGGCGGCGCGCCTCGGCTGCGGGGCTACCCGCTGCTCCGAACGGGCGAAACGTCACGGGCGCGGCCGCAAGTGCGGCAGCGTCTGCCGCAGCAGCAGTCTGAAGCCTGGCGGAGAAGGCGATTCCCGCGTCGGCCACGCCGAGGGCGAGCACGAGCACGAGACCGGCGACGGCCAGCAGCAGCACCGCTGCCGATCCCTGCTCGCGTTTCACCGCTCGACCCGCATGACGGCCCTGGCGGTGATCTCGACGCCCACCCCGCCGAAGAACGGTGCAGCCACGCGATACGGCAGCGTCACCCTGACCTCGGCGAGGCGTCCGACCACATCGGGCCTCCGTACCGACACCTTGGCGTTCGCTCCGGTCTCGCCGAGCGAAGCCCTCGCGACGCGCACGGCGTCGGATGGATCCGGCGATGCCGCAGCCGCGCGAGCGCCTTCCCGCGCAGCGTTGACCACCTCCATCTGGCTTCGAGCGACGAGGGCGACCTCGACGAGACCGAGGACGAGAGCCAGGACCAGCGGCACGACGAGGGCGAACTCGACCACAGCGCTGCCTCGCTCGGTCACCCGAGCGGTGCCCCCTTGGCAACGGAGGTGACCTTCTTGAGCACGGTTGAGAAGAAGGAGGGCAGCAGGTCTGTCGACGTCGCCCAGATGATGAGGGCCAGAGCGATCGCCGCTGCAGCAACGATGACAAGGGCGTACTCGGCGGTTGCCTGACCGCGCTCGTCGATGAAGATTGCTCGCATGGAGACTGTTCTCATGGAGATTCCTTTCGTCTTCCGGCGTCCGGCCGGGGCGGTGGGAAGCTGGGAGTGGGTGGCGAGGCCCCGTTGTCCGTTCCTCAGAGACCGAGACGCTCGAGGCTGCCGAGCACGGCGGGCCCGATCGTGAGGATCAGGAACCCGGGAAGAATCAGCAATGCCAGAGGGAATAGCAGCTTGACCGGGAGGCGTCTCGCTGCCGTGAGTTCGCGCGAGCGCTCATCATTGCGGAGTGTTGTTGCATATCCGGAAACCGCTGGGTGCAGCGGGGCGCCGGTCGAGAGCGCCCTATGGACGACGACCATGAGACCCTGGTCGTCACCGGTGCCGGCGTCCAGCCCGGCCCCGGTGCGGACGGCCTGGTGGAGACGGGCGGAAGCTTCACCGGGAACCGAAGCCGCTGCCGCGTTCGCTGCGGCCGAGAAGGTGAGCCCGGCACTGAGCCCCAGCGCTGTGAGTTCCGCGAGGACCGCTTCGTCGTCGGTGGGGCTCGAGGATCGGGGCCGGTGCCGGACCAGGGTCCAGGCAGCCAGGCCGAGGGAGATCCCTATTCCGAGCAATGGGGTCAGGACGAAGGCAAGAAGGACGCATGCGGCCAGGATCTCTCGTCGGTTCCCTCGCAGAGTCGCCGCGACGAGCGCGCACGCGGCCAGGGCCATCATCGCTCGGCCCGCCGAACGATCGTCGCGACCGTGAGCAAGCCGAGTGTCTCGAGTCCGAGGCCGACGCCCAGCACCAACCATCCGAGACCACCGTGAGCAACGAGACCGGCACCTCGGCCGGTGGCCACGAGCAGCACAGTGAAGGCGAGTGGGGCGACCCCGACGATCAACGCGGAGAGCCGCGCCTGGGCGGTCGCGGCTCTCCGCTCCCGCGCCAGTTCGGCGGTGGCCGCTGCCCTTTCGGCGAGCCCGTCGAAGGTGTCGGCGACGCGCGCCCCGGACCAGTCGCTCAACCGGAAAGCCGCCGCGGCGAGTCGGCCGTTCTCGGGGAGCTGTGTCTCAACTGCCTCGGCGACCTCGGTCATCTGCATCCCGGCCGCGGCGAGCCGCACCGAACGACCGAGCGGGATCTGAGGTACACGATGAGCCGCCTCGGCGAGGGCACCTCTGAGCGAGGCGCCGGAGCGTAATTCAGCGGCCATCGCACGGAACAGCGTCGCCTCGCTATCGGGGGAAACCCGAGCCACACGTCGCCGGAGGGCCGCGACAACACCCCAGATCGCAGCTCCGACGAGCACAAGCCTCGGCTCGATCGCGGCCACGGCGGCGATCGCGATGATCACCGGGGAGACACCCAGCACGAGACCGCCGGCGAGCAGCACCGCCGTCAACACCGGTACACCTCCTCGACCCCATCGGCCCCAACGTCGGCGATCGACGTGACGAGCCGGCGCCCTCGACGCCGGGTGACGAACACGATCCGATCGATAGCAGAGCGGATCTGCGCTCGGAGCGTGTCGACCGAGACACCGACGTCGGCGGTCGCGGCCAGGCTCTCGAGCCGCCACAGCGCCTCTTCCGGTCCATTCGCGTGGATCGTCGACATCGATCCGTCGTGACCGGTGCTCATCGCCTGGATCATGTCGAGGGCCTCCGGCCCTCGAACTTCACCGACCACGATGCGATCGGGTCGGAGACGGAGGGCGTGCCGGAGCAGGCTTCGCAGGGTGATCTCACCCGCGCCTTCTGCGTTGGGAGGCCGGGCTTCGAGTCGCACAACGTGACCATCGAGGCGGAGTTCCGCGGCATCCTCCACCGTGACCGTGCGTTCGGATCGATCGATTTCCTTCGACAGAACATTGAGCAGCGTTGTCTTCCCGGCCCCGGTGCCCCCGGCCACCAACAGATTCAACCGATCCGACACGGAGACACGGAGCAGGTCGGCTCCGTCACTGGTGATGCCACCCACTTCGATGAGAGCGTCGAGATCGGTCACCGCCTCGGAGAATCGCCGCACCGCCACGATCGGACCGTCCACCGACGCGGGCGGTATCACAGCATGGAGACGCGAGCCGTCCGGCAGCCGGGCGTCGACCGCAGGACTCGCCCGGTCGATCCGGAGTCCGAGCGGTGCGATCACCCGCTCCACCGCCGCGACCACGGCACCGTCGTCGGCGAAGGTGACCTCAGTGCGTTCGAGGACGCCACGTCGCTCGATCCACACTTCGGACGGCCCGTTCACGAGCACGTCGGTCACCTCCGGATCGCGGAGCAGCCGCTCGATCGGCCCGAGACCTGCGAGAGCATCCACAGCGGCGACGATCGCTTCCGGGCCGGCGAGCGGCGCGACCTCCGGCGCGATCGCCACAGCGGCGGCCGTGAGCGGAACGCGCTCGAGCGGCACATCAGACTCGAGAAGGCGTCGCACGATCCGGTCGGTCACACCCATGACTGATCCCAAACTCGTCTCCACGCTCGGATCCACCGGTCCCCCGGATGCGGCATTCGACCGGAGAGCAGCGCACCGATCGTTCCGGCACCCGGCCGGGGAAGCACTACACCGCCTTCCGGAACTCGAACCCGCCACCCGGCGCGTTGGTAGATCGCCGGGCCCGTGGATCGATCGAGCATCGAGCCGGGGATCAGAGGAAGGACCGGGATGGCCCCGTCACCGCCGACGTGGTCGATCGGAAGCCGGAACACGACCGCCGGCCAGCCGTCGACCAGAGCGCGGAGCACCTGTTCCGCTTCCTCCGGATCGACGCCTCCATTGCGCACCACCGCGATGCCAGGGCGCTGCGGCGACAGGTCGCTCTTCGTGGGACCGTCGGCAACGAGGCTCGCCAGAGTCAGATCACCGGGATACCTCGGCCCACGTACGTCGAGATCCACGATGAGCGCGGTCCCGGCTGCGGCGCCGAGCGCCAGCGGCGCGACGGCACCGAGTACCTCGTCCTCCGGCGACCAGATGGCGAGCGCCGGCATCTCTAACTCCCTGTGAGATCTCCCGGCACCGTATGCCAAACCAAGGTCCGGTTCAAGACCTTCGATTCATGGTCACGTCTGCGTCCGGTCGTGTTGTGTCCACCAACGTTCGTGGTGTCGATGTCGAGTCAGGGGCGCTGGGCGCAAGGACGCAGGACGAACACGCAGTGGGTACTGCGTCTCGGACTTGGACGCCGCGTGCGGGGTCCCTGGCCTACAGAACCGCGAAAAGGTTGGTGGACACAGCACTCTGGCCGATACAATCGATCGTGATGCAG
>JAUVNV010000181.1 GCA_030599515.1 Acidimicrobiia bacterium | reverse complement strand
TGGCGTTGATCACAGCCATCTCGTCGGTGGAGAGCTCGAATTCGTAGAGATCGGCGTTGGTCGCGATCCGGGATGGGGTCACGCTCTTCGGGATGGCGACGACACCACGCTGGAGCATCCACCGCAACACGACTTGTGGAACGGTCACTCCGTGGGTGGCGGCGATGTTCGACAACTCAGGGTCGTCGATGATCTGACCCTGTTTCAGCGGACCCCACGCTTCGAGGACGATGCCACGCCCTTGGCAGTAGTCGACGAGATCCGGACTCTGGAGGTGCGGGTGGAATTGAATCTGATTGATCGATGGGAGCACGGTGGCATGCTCGAGGAGCTGGTCGAGGTGATGGGTGAGGTAGTTCGACACGCCGATCGCCCGGGCCTTGCCGGTTGCCTGGATCTCCTCCATCGCCCGCCACGTCTCCCGGGTGTGTTCGGGCTTTGGCCAGTGCACGAGGTAGAGATCGATGTAGTCCATGCCGAGTTTCTCGAGGCTGGCGTCAATCGCGGCGAGCGTCGACTCGTAGCCCTGGTCGCCGTTCCACAATTTCGTCGTGACGAAGATCTCGGATCGGTCGATCCCCGACGCGCCGACCGCCCGGCCGACCCCCTCCTCGTTGCGATAGATCGCTGCGGTGTCGATGTGCCGGTATCCGAGATCGAGAGCGGTGGCGACGGCCTGCTCGACTTCCGATCCGTCCTTGACCTTGAAGGTGCCGAAACCGAGGAGGGGGATAGGGACGTTGCCGTGCAGGGCGGTGGTGGTATCGAAAGAGATGCTCATGGAGAGAGCCTCCCACATCGACAGCGCAACCGGCAGCCACCCGGAGGGAGAGGCGATCGCTGTTCGCCCCTCCCATGGCTCAGGTGCTATCCGGACCAAACGCCAGACCAGCGCATGATCACGGGTTCAGGTGAGCCGCCTTCTTCTCCCTCACCACTCCAGCGGTAGCCGACCCCGACCAGGGTGGTCTCCACTCCGGCGCCCTGCTCGGTGATCGTGTCGATGCCGGCAAGAGCGTTCCACCCGACGTCGGCCAGGTCGTCGTCCGCTGCGAACGTCGTCCATGTGATCCCGTCCTGTGCGAAAGCGAACGCAGTCGGACCCTCCCTGGTGTAGACGAGGAAACCCGAGTCGATGGCGATGGCCCGGTCATACCAGTAGTCGCCCGGGATGCTCGATTGCACCCATTCATGCCCGTCCGCCGACCACCAGGTCGTCTGACCTCCGATGGCAAGCAGGCCGTTGGGGCCGCTCACGACGTCATCGGGACCCGCCTCAACGAAGGTGTCTCCGGTCTCGACGACGGTCCACACAGTGCCGTCCGGTGACTCGAGGAGGATGGTATAGCCCTCTTCGAAGTCCGCGTCGGGGAGCCAGCGCCAGACCGGCAGGAACGCGAGCCACCGGTCGCCGGTGTGCACGAGACGCTCGAGGCTCTCGGACCCCGCGTTCCAGCCGTCCGGAACAAACGTGTCGAGTGCGACATCGTATCGCTGCCACGAACGCCCATCTTCCGACGACCACACCGCGGATTCGACGACGTAGGGCGCGGACTCGACACCGTCGCGGGATGTCGGGTCCGATCCGGTCGCCAACAACGACCCGCCGGCAGAGATCGCGAGATCGTCCATTCCCGCGTAGCACTCCATCGCTTCGTTGCCGACGCATCCGTGGAAGGCGTCGCTGGTGATTCGCTCCCACGTCAGGCCGTCGGCGGAGCCGTACAGCGCCGGCTCTTGCGGACAGGGGAACGGCTCGTGGCCGAAATCGCCCCCGCCCTCGCAGGTCCTGCCATAGGCGAGCACGCCGGGTCCTCCGGCGACGACTCCCATCAGGAATCCGGCGTCGTCGAGGATCACGCCCTCGGTGTCCGCGTCGACCCAGTTGGTACTGTCCGCGGACGTCATGACGTGCGGCCCTCCGACTGCGATCCAACCGATCCCGTCGACGAACTCGACCGCCATGGTGGGCTGCTTGCTGCCTGCTTCTACCACGACCTGCCAGCCCACGCCGAACGGTGGGGGAGTCGGGGGGGCCACCGTGATCGGCGGTGCAGCAGTGGTCGGAGGTGGAGCGGTCGTCGTCACCGGCGGCACTGTTGTCGTGACCGGGGCGACGGTTGTCGTCGGCTCGGCGACGACGGGTTGCGTATCTCCCCGCATCAGGAAGATGCCACCTGCGACCGTCACGAGCACGACCACCAGCGCGGTCGCGAACGCCAGCGCCGGGTGAAGTTGACGCCGTGGGGGCGCCACGGGTTCGAGATGTTGAAGATGCTTCGTGTCCATGCTCCTGCTCCTTGACTCGAGGGTGGCGAGGTCGACGGTCGATGCGTCGAACTCACGCCGCACAACGTCGACGTCGGGGACCGGATTGGCCTCGGCGAACAGCGTCAGCACATGCTCGGCATCCATCAGTCGTCACCTCCTTTTCGAGTCGCCGCAGGAATGGCCTGATGATGTGAAAGGTGTTGATACTCCCGGGTGAGTCTTCGTTTCGCACGGTGGAAGCGCTGCTTGACGGCGGGCACCGACGCACCCGTGATTCCGGCGATCTCGTGGTGGGTCAGGCCTTCCCAGAGAGCGAGGCGCAGAACCTCCTGGTCTCGGAGACGGAGATGTGAAGCCGCCTCGAGCACCTGTTCGTATTCGAGACGTCGGACCACCTGCACATCGAGACCCGCGGGATCTCGTGTCGGTAGGTTGCCCAATCGGGAGTTGAGTCGAATGCGGCGTCCCATCGATCGCCGGTGGTGCGACAGCACGTTGCGTGCAACGCCGTAGAGCCACAGCAGGGCTTCGCGATCCTGCGGAACGTCGCGGCGGCGGCGCCACGCCACGGCGAACACCTCTTCAGTCAGATCCTGGGCGTCATCGGTATCGACGCGGCGGAGGAAGTAGGTTGCGATCTCCGGTCGGTATGCCCGGTAGATTCGACGGAATGCCGTTTCGTCGGTGGTGGTCACGGCTCCTCCCGACAGGTGCCTTCGTCTTGACGTTATCCACATGCCCGGACCACGGCAAGAGGTCACACTTCGCGAGACGTCACCTCTCTGTAGAGGTGGGCATGGACGGGGTGGATCGTGTGAGCGGTCCATCGTCGCAGGAGGAGGGGGCACACGGGTGCCCCCTCCAGATTCGTGTCGTGCTCGTCGGTTCGTTCGCGCAAGTTGACCACCCCGGTCTTCGATTCCCGGTGGTACCCGGTTGGCGACGTGGAATCGAAGGGCCACGAAAAGTAGGGTCGAAAGACTCTCGTCAGGCACGGTAGTTTCAGGCAATACTGAAACTTATGACAACACATGAGCGCCGGATGCGGTTCGCCGAGGACGTCAGCCTGTTGTTCGAGGTCTGGGGGCTTCCCCCGATGGCCGGACGGGTGTGGGCTGCTCTGCTCGTAACGGACCAGCCACACCTTTCTGCGGCGGACCTTCAGGAGCAGATCGGTGCAAGCGCCGGTTCGATCTCAGCCGCCGTTACGACGCTGACCCGGATGGGGATCATCGATCGCGTGTGGGTGCCGGGCGATCGGAGGAGCTACTACGCGACATCCACCGCTGCTCTCGAGCATCTCCTCGAACGGAAGGCCGAGGCGCTCACACAGATGGTGGCTCTCGCCGAACGCGGCGTCGAATCCTTCTCGGACGTCGATCCGGCAAAGGCGCGTCTCGAGGAGATGCGCGATTTCTACGCCTGGTTCGACCGCGAGTTCGACGCGCTCATCGAACAATGGCGAGCCGAGCACCGAATGGAGCAGGAACGAGAGGATTCCTCATGATCGGCAACAACCGGCTCATCCATCTCGACGGCGTGTCACGCAGGTACGAACTGGGCGGAACCACGGTGACCGCTCTCGACACCGTCGACCTGACCGTCTACGACGGCGAGTTCGTCGTCGTGCTCGGCCCATCCGGGAGCGGCAAGACGACCCTCATCAACCTCATCGGTGCGCTCGACACAGCGACCGAAGGCACGATCTCGATCGCCGGCGTCGACATCACCGACACGAAGCGCAAGGACCTGTTCGACTTCCGCCGGCGATCCGTGAGCTTCATCTTCCAGAGCTTCAACATCTTCCCCGGCCTCACGGCACGGGAGAACGTGCAGTTCGGTATCGACGCTGCCGGCCGCGACGATGCACCGGGTGCCGACGACGTGCTCGAAAGGGTCGGGCTCGGAGACCGGTCCGCGCACTTCCCCCACGAGCTGTCCGGTGGCGAGCAGCAGCGCGTAGCCATTGCCCGCGCTCTCGCAACCGGCAATCCGATCCTGCTCGCCGATGAGCCGACCGGTGAGCTGGACTTCACCACCGGAGTCCAGATCCTGGAGCTGCTCCGGGAGCAAGCCGGACCCGGAACCGCGGTGCTCGCAGTCACGCACAATCGTGAGATCTCCCGCATCGCCGACCGCGTCGTGGAGCTCTCGAGTGGTCGGATCGCATCCGACGGACCCCCGCCCGGAGGCCGTGCGGAACTCGCCGACCTCCACTGGTAGGAGGCGATCATGGGCTCGCTCTCCATGTGGCTGAGGTGGTCGTGGCGGGATCTCCGGTCCCGATGGGTACAGGTCGTCGTGATCGCACTCATCATCGCTCTCGGCGTTGGTGCCTACTCCGGGCTGACGTCGACGACGAAGTGGCGGAAAGCCACCGCGGACAACGGCTACGAGGTTCTGAGCATGTACGACCTACGGGTGCAGCTCGCCGACGGCTCAGCCGTCGATGCCGGGTCGATGCTCGCCGTCGTCGCCGGCGCGGACACCGAGGGCATCGTTGCCCTCGCTGAGGAGCGTTTGCAGGTTCCGAATCAAGTGTCGACCGTCACGCAGGACGGCGACGTGGTGGTTCGAGGCATTGTCATCGGCGTCCCGCTCGAGGCCGACCGGCCGAACGTCAACTCGATCCACGTCGACGAGGGTCGATCCCTCGACGACGGCGATCGGGGACGACCGACGGCGTTGATCGAACGGAACTTCGCTCTCTACTACGACCTCGACGCCGAAGGTACGCTGACGCTCAGCGGCGGACGGGAGCTCGCATACGTGGGGCATGCGCTGACTCCCGAGTACTTCCTCGTCACGTCGGAAGGCGGCGGGTTCTTTGCCCAGGCGAGCTTCGCAGCAGTGTTCACGTCGCTCGAGACGGCGGGGGAGATCGCCGGACTACCGGGCTCGGTGAACGACCTCGTTCTCCTTCTCGAAACCGGCGCCGACCGGGATGCCTTCGGTGTGGTGCTTGCCGACGCATTCGCA
>JAUVNV010000123.1 GCA_030599515.1 Acidimicrobiia bacterium | reverse complement strand
CCTGGGGATACATAATCGTGATCGAGTCCCCGATGGACCAGTCGTTGTCGTCCATGAGAGACTCGGCAACGAGAATCCCGTTCGTCTCCGCGAGCGACTCGTACGCACCCGGTGATACGTCGAAGCTCGTGACGGTGTCGATCGTCTCGGGATCGACCGCGACGATGGTTGTGCTCTCGCCATTGACGGTCGCACTCCCGATCTTCAGGGTGGACACGTCTCCGATCTCCGACAACGACTGAACCTCTTCCGTGAATGCCGGGCTCACTCCGACGGCGAAGTTCGTTGACTGCACTGAGAAATCCCCAGGGAACGTGTCGGTTACCGAGTCTGAAACCGAGGCTTTGATCGAGGCACCGAACACCGCAACGAAGACGACGAGTCCAACCCCGATCATCAATGCCGATGCGGTGGATGCGGTTCGTCGAGGCTGCCGCCTCGTGTTGTCCTGAGCAAGTTGCCCGGCGACACCGAACATCTTTGGGAGCGGCCATCCAAGAACCGCTGCGACGGGACTTGCTGCGAGCGGAGCGATGATCGAGACACCCATGAAGAACACGAGCGCACCGATCGCGACGAACCAGATGCCTCCAGCCACGGATGTGAACAATCCGACGAGGAGCGCCGCGACACCCAACCCGAGCGTGACCGACCCGGCCACGGTCCGCACATGCAGCGATCGGCGCTTGGGCCGCGCGGTCTCTTCCCGCATGGCTGCTACCGGGGGAATGCGGGCAGCTCTACGCGCGGGCAACAGGGCCGAGACGATCGTCACGACGAGTCCGACGGTCATGCCGACGAGCACGGTTCGGGGCAGGAGAGTCAGCGGGCCTTCGGGCATGTTGAATCCGAATGCGTTCATAGCTGCCGCGAGCCCGACGGCGAGGAGCACACCGACACCGATACCGATGACCGAGGCCACGAATCCGACGATCAGTGCCTCGATGACGACCATCCAGGTGACTTGTCTCCCGGTGGCGCCGACCGCCCGCAGGAGTGCGAGCTCTTTGGTCCGCTGGGCGACGATGATGCGGAAGGTATTGCTGATGATGAACGCGCCAACGAAGACGGCTACCGCGGCGAACGCCAGCAGCGCGATGTTCAGGAAACCCAGCCCTTCGGAGATGGCTTCTGATTGTTCATCATTCGACTGTTCGGCGGTGACAACCTCGATGTCGCCGTTCGTCGTCGTTGTGATGCTCGCCGCGAGTTCTTCGGGAGTGATCCCCGGTTCAGCGGCGACGGAGATCGCGCTGAACTGACCTTCGAGATCGAAGAGCCGTTGGGCCTCCTTGAGCTCGAACATGGCGAGAGTCGCCCCGGCGAGACTGTCGCTCTCTCCGAAGCTGGCGATGCCGACGATCACGAATTCCTCGGGGGCGCCGATGGTCAACACCGTGATCGTGTCCCCGACGCGAAGGTCATTCATCCGAGCCGAGTTGGCATCGATCGCGACCTCGCCTGCGATCTCGGGTCCGCGTCCGTTTCCGTCCTTGATCGTCACGGGGCTCATCGAGGACTCGATCGACCATGAGTAGCCGAGGGTTGGGGGACCCTGGCCTCCAATGGCGTCGCCTTCCTTGTTGACGAGCTGAGCGAAACCGGCGACGCCACCCTCGGCGATGCGCACTCCCGGTGCCGCCACGACCGAATTGAGAGTGTCCTCCGGGATTGATCCGAACTCGGCGTTCTGGAACGTGTCGCCGGTTTCGGGAGGTGCAGGGCGCACGTAGACATCGACGCCCGTCGTCGTGGTCTCGAGGAGTGCATCGAACCGGGCGCTGATCGTGTCGGTGAACACGAAGCTTGCTGCGACGAACGCCACGCCGATGACGATGGCGAGCGCGGTAAGGGTGAGCCTCACTTTGTTGGCGAATACGCCTTTGATGGCTGTGCGCAACATGGTCAGGCTCCCAGGTGCTTCATCTTCTCGAGGATCGTGTCGGGCGTCGGCTCGGTCATCTCGTCGACGATGTCGCCGTCGTTCAGGAACACGATCCGGTCGGAGTAGCTGGCAGCGATGGGGTCATGGGTGACCATCACGATCGTCTGATCGAACTCCCGAACCGCCGTTCGCATGAAATCGAGCAGTTCCCCGCTGGCGACGGAATCGAGGTTGCCGCTCGGTTCATCGGCGAAGACGATCTCGGGCTTCGAGACGAGCGCACGCGCAGCCGCAACGCGCTGTTGCTCGCCACCCGAAAGCTCGCTGGGACGGTGGTCGAGACGGTCGCTGAGGCCAACGGCTTCGACGACCTGTTCGTACCACTCGCCGTCCGGCTTGGCCCCGGCGATTGACAGGGGGAGAAGGATGTTCTCTTCTGCGTTGAGGGTCGGGATCAGGTTGAAGGCCTGGAACACGAAACCCACCTGCTCGCGGCGGAGAATCGTCAAATCCCGGTCCTTCAACGTGCCGAGATTGGTCTCTCCGATGTAGACGGAGCCTTCGGTGAGGTTGTCGAGACCGGCCAGTGTGTGGAGCAGCGTCGACTTGCCGGACCCCGATGGACCCATGATCGCTGTGAACCGTCCACGCTCGAAGTCCGCGGAGATGCCGTCGAGGGCCCTGACTTCCGCGTCGCCTTCACCGTAGATCTTCGTTCCGCCTCGTATGCGTGCCGCTGCATCGCTCGATGGGAGTGCATCCAACATCATGTCCCCTTTTGTGTGGTCTTTGATGGACAAGTCAAAGGTACGCCTCAATTGGCGGCGGGTCATCGGCCGATTGGGGGGTCGTGCATCATCCGATGGGATGAGTGGACCCCGAGGTCGAGTCCGGGGGTTCCCCGACTACTCCTGAGGGTTGTCCCCGGGTCGGACGAGGCCGGACTCGTAGGCGACGACGACCGCCTGCACGCGGTCGCGAAGGTCCAACTTCGTGAGGATGTGCGAAATGTGCGTCTTGACGGTCGCCTCGGATACGAACAACGACTCGGCGATCTCTGCGTTCGAGAGCCCGGCCGCGAGGCTGCGAAGTACCTCGAGTTCCCGTTCCGTGAGGTCGTTCATTCCTTCGGGTGCGGCGTCGGGCTCCGGGCGAGCGGCGAACTCCTCGATCAATCGGCGTGTCACGGTTGGAGCCAGGAGTGCCTCTCCGCGGGCGACGACCCGGATCGCGTGAATCAGGTCATCCGGTGGCGCGTCCTTGAGCAGGAAGCCGCTCGCACCGGCTCTGATCGCCGCATAGACGTACTCGTCGAGGTCGAAGGTCGTGAGGATGAGAACCCGTGGTTTGGGATCGAGTGCGGAGGCATTGAGCCGCCGCGTGGCTTCGATGCCATCCATCACCGGCATGCGGACGTCCATGAGGATGACGTCCGGCCTCATGCGCGTGGCCATCTCGACGGCTTCCCGGCCATCACTCGCCTCGGCGATGACGCTGATCCCGGTCTCGGCTTCGAGGATCATTCGCAGGCCGGAGCGGACAAGCGCTTGATCGTCGACGACGAGGCAACGGATGGTCGTCATCGTATGTCACACGGGAGGGAGGCCTTGACACGGAAGCCGCCACCGCGTTGCGGGCCCGCCTCGAACGTCCCGCGTAGCATCGTGGCTCGTTCCTGCATGCTGATGAGGCCATGCCCGGTGTTCGGCTTGCCGATCGATCCGGCGGCACCTCGCCCATCGTCGGTGACGGTGATCTCGATGCCGTCGGGTCGGTAGCTGATGGCCACCGTGGCGCTGACGCCGGATCCTGCGTGCTTGAGAACGTTCGTCAGGGACTCCTGGATGATCCGATAGGCGCTGAGATCCATGCCGGGCGGGAGTGTGCGCGGTTCGCCATCAGTCTCGACGGCTACGTCGAGACCAGTGTCCTTCATCTGGTTCACGAGTGCGGCGAGTTGGGTGAGTCCCGGCTGCGGCGTTCGAGTGACGGAATCGTCGGTCCGGAGCATCCCGAGTAGCCGGCGGAGTTCGACGAGGCCCTCGTGACCGGCGCGCTCAGCCTCCCAGGCTGCCTTCCTCGCCTCTTCGTCGTTCCTACCGATGAGCCGGCCGGCAGCTGCGGCCTGGATGGTCGAGACGGTCATCTCGTGTGCGACGACATCGTGGAGTTCACGTGCGATCCGCGCGCGTTCTTGCCGGACGGCGTCCGCCTTGTCGAACTCGAGTTGTTGGGCCCGCAGAGCCAGTTCGGACTCCGCAGTGCGTCGTGCCCTTGACTCGAGACCCAGGATGAACGGGAAGCTCGTGAAGATGAAGACGAGCAGCGGCGTTGCGATCGACACGAAGTCGGCGAACACGCCGCTGATCGTGAACGCGGTCATGAGAGTGATCGCGGTCCATCCGGTGATGAGGGCCCGCTTTCGCGGCAGTTCGGATCCGACGGCATGGAACACGAAGAGGAGACCGAATATCGCGATCGTGCTCGGGTAGTTCAAATTGCGGTCGAAGAAGAAGCCGACTGACACAACGAGAAGGGCGGCGGTCGGGAATCGGCGACGAAACGCGACGGGGATGGTCTGGAGCAGGATGGCGACGATCGTGAACCCGTCCGGCGTGCGGTACCCGAGAGCGTCGACGGCCTCGCTGTTGATTTCGCCGAGGTCGACGAGTGCTCCGATCGTCAAGATCACCGCGAGGAGCGTGTCGATTGCCCAGGTTGGTATGCGTCGCGTGGCCGTGGTCACGGAGCGATGGTATCGAGAATGTCGCGCCAGGCCATCAGTCTTCGGACGGATCGACAATCATCCGGAAGGAGTAGCAAGACACAAGTAGCAAGACACAAGTAGCAAGACGCCCCTTGAACGTTGCCGGCAACACCACTCCCAGCTTGCGTCCCCCGGCCGCAGGGATTGGGGGACGCACACTCTGTTGCCGAAGAGAGTTGGGTTCGAGCAAACCATCGGTGTCTCTCCGCGACCTCCTGCTCCAACTACGGGTTCTGGACCTCTTGGCTCGGAACGAGGGCGATCTCAACTACGGTGCCCTTCTTCGCCCGCATGCTCACGGCCAGGTGCAGCGGATCTCCGTTCAGGTCAGTTCGCTGTCCGACTACCGGGTCGTACGGCTCGCACCAGTGCTCACCATGAGTTTCCACGCCGTCATCAGCGTTCCAGTCGTAGAACCAGTAGGAGTCGTCCCGTTCGTCGTCCAGCGCGAAGGTGAGAACCAGGGGGCTGACGTCGAGCGGTCCCACGAACCACTGCTCGTCAGTCGTTTTCCCTTCCCACGACAGCTCGCAGAGGTCGCCGGGAGATGAGTCGCGGACCATGACGACGAGATGAGAGACCTCACCGCCCGGATTCATCGTGACGGTGACGATCCCGTCGGTCGCTCCGTCGTTCGTGGGCGCCCAGTCGCACTCGAATAGAACACGAGAGCCACTCAACTCGATGGGATCGGGGCAGGGGTTTGCGGCCGGCGGCTCGGGGGGGTCGTCGTCACACGCCAGCGGATGTCCATCCGGGTATGTGCTGCAGTCCGGCTTTCCCGCCCCGGCCGGTAGTGCGATGACGAGCGCCACCGCTACGGCCAGGAGCATGATCCAGAATCGTCTCATGTCGTTCCTCCTTCTCATGTCGTCCCTCCTTTGAGGGCGATGTTCTCAGTCTTCCCAGACACCGATCCACAGCCGCCAACCCAAGACGGACGGGTCCCCATATTCGACGTAGAGGGTGATGCCATCCGGAAAGAACGCGGCACGGAGGAAGCTGGATAGACAGGTCTCAGTGGGCTTAGACGACCCACAGTGCGGGAGGCCGACCACATCCGCCATGGGCAACTCCGACCAGGCGAGCCCGTCGGGGGAGATCCAGACGACCGGCTCATGTGTGGCGGGCGTTTCCCGCGAGATTCGTTCCCCGACGACCATCCAACCGCCGTCTCCCGCGACGACGGAGAGCAAGTTGGTGTCCACTCCGGGTGACCCGAACTCAAACGGCACGAGTGTCCATGTCTTCAGATCGTCAGATGTCCACGCTGTGCCGATTCCCCCGACCGTATGGGCCCGGTAGGTGGAGCTCGCAGGGTCCTCAATGCCGGACCACCCGAGGACCATCCAGGTTCCATCCCGTTCGGCGACCGAGTCCGGCTGGCTCAGCATGACGACGTCCGTACCGAAAGCCGAATCGGCTCGCTGCTCCCAGGTGGACCCGTCCGGCGTGAACCACACCTCGGCCGGAGCAAAGGAGAACTCGCCGCCGCCGGTATAGAAGTCCCACCGCCCGTACCACTCGCTCCAATACTCGAAGCCGTCAATCCCGGTTGTGTCGGAGAGGATCTCGAATTCCTCGACTGTCTCCACGCCACGGACTCGGAGGAGATCGCCCCGGTGGCCAAAAATGATCCTGGGTTCGTCCGGCCCACCAGTGGCGCCCAGGCCGAGGTAGCCGTCCGCACCTTCGAAGACCTCCAAACAGCAGGGCGCCTTTGCGAATGTCCTCCGCAGGTCGTAATCCGGTCGGGGCCTCGACGGGCCCGGGAGCCCGGCCTCGACCAGCTCGCGGGGCACCGAGCTGGTCTGGTACCAGGAGAGCGTGCCGAACGCCGTGTCGAGCGTTCCCTCGGCCTCGCCGATGGATTCGTAATCGAACCCCGCTTCGGGGACGACAGCGGCATCATCAGCGGGAGGAGGCTCGTCTACGGACGGCGTGGTCACGGGCGGGTTGGCCACGGTGGTGGCCGGCACGGTCGTGGCGATCAGCGGCAGCGTCGTCGCCGGTTGATCGACGGTCATCGAATCACCGCCGCTGAAGAACAGGATCGGTACTCCAATGGCCAGGACAACAGCAAGCAGCGCCGTAGCGAACACGAGCACTCCGACAGGGCGCGACCGTGTGTACCGGGTCCGGACACGGGCGACAGAGGGCAGTCCCCGGACCTCATCCCATTCGGACTCGATAGCGGCGAGGATCCGGTCGAGTTCCTCAGCATCGATCGTGTCCGAATCGGGCACCGGGTTTGCGATGCGGAACCGCAGGCGAAGATCGGCATGCTCAGTCACAGCGCCCCTCCTCTCCGCTGGGCCGCGTAATGGCCACGCTGGACCTCCTTCTCCAAGCGACCGAGCGCCCGGTGGATTCGCTGATCCACCGCCGCGGGGTTGCATCCCAGAGCCGACGCGATGTCGTGATGCGGGAGCTCCTCCCATTCGGCGAGGCGAAGCACCTCCTGGTCCGACGCTCGGAGCCGAGAGAACGCATCGAGGACCTCCTGGATCTCGCTACCGCGCACGATCTGCATCTCAGGCGTCGGTTCGGTGTCGGGGCCGAGTCCTGACAGGCGCTGCTCGAGCCGCTTCTTGCGCCGCAATCCCCGGCGCTGGTTGGCCAAGATCCGGTGAGCCACGCCATAGAGCCACGGCAACGCGGATTCCCCGCCGGGGACGTCCCCGATCCGGCGCCAAGCGACCATGAAGGTCTCCACGGCTCCGTCTTCGGCGGCTTCGAGATTCGTGCGTCGTTTGAAGTAGGCATAGACCTGTGGGTAGTGATCCCGATACAGCTTCCGGAAGCGCTGTTCCGGTCCCT